>CAKZOY010000159.1 GCA_937138275.1 uncultured Chloroflexota bacterium | reverse complement strand
TGAGAAAGTGCACTGCTTTTGAACATGAGCCACACTGCTTGTCCGCGTCCATCCGCGTCCTATTGGAAAACTGTCAGATAGCCAGTTGTCCGATTCATTTTTCAATGTGCAACAATTGCCGCTCCGGCGGCATGGTAGGTAGTTACGTTAAATCCGCGTTAGAAATGCGCTCAGCGGCGCCGGTGGGGTTGACTTATAGAACGAACGTGATATAATACATCCCCGCTGCAGACAACTAAAACTGAAATATTGCCGCTTGGTTCGTTCGTGCAGAACATCAAACCTTTCTTCAGGAGGTGAATGATGCGACGAAACTGGGCGGTTATTTTATTGCTGGTCCTCGCCCTCACCATCGCCGGGCCCGGAATGGCCCGCGCCCAGGAGGGGCAGAACGGCCTGCTCCTCTTCTCCGACTACCCGGCCCGGGTCGCCGAACGGGGAGAGACGGTCACCTTCAACCTTACCTTGCGGTTGACCGCCTCCACCCCCCAAACGGTCTACCTGGACGTGCAGGGGCTTCCCGAAGGATGGGAAGCTACCTTCCGCGGCGGCGGTAACGTCGTGCGCGCCGTCTACGTGGAGCCGGAGAAAGACACTTCTGTCACCTTACGGGTGGAGGTGCCGGATGACGTCGCCGGGGACACGTACCGCTGGACCGTGGTCGCCCGCGGGAACGGCGTATCGGCGCAATTCCCGCTGGAACTGACCATCGCCGCCAAACTCCCGCCCCGCCTCAGTTTGACGACGGACCTGCCCACCCTGCGGGGCGTCGCGACCACCACCTTCCGCTACAGCGTCACCCTGAAGAACGAAGGAGACGAGGAAACGAACGTCAACCTCCAGGCCGATGTGCCTCAGGGGTTCGTGGTTTCCTTCAAATACATCGGCCAGGAGGTCACGAGTTTGCCGGTGGGGGCCAACGAATCCAAGCAGATCAGCGTGGAGGCTCGCGCCTACACGCAGATCCCGGCCGGGACCTATCCGATCACCGTTGTTGCTCAGGGCGGGGAGGCTCAGGCGACGCTTCCCCTTGTCGCTGAGGTGACCGGACAACCGGACCTGACGATCCGCACCCCGGATGAGCGGCTCTCCACTCAGGTCTATACCGGGCGGGAGACTCCCGTCCAGATTCTGGTGCAGAACAACGGCACCGCACCGGCCCTGGACGTGGAACTGAGCGCCTCGCCGCCCTCCGGCTGGTCGGTGCGGTTTGAGCCGGAGCGGGTTGCTGAAATTCCCGCCGGTCAGCAGGTGGAGGTGACGATGCACATTCGGCCCGCCGATAAGGCCGTGGCGGGTGACTACATGCTCACCGTCCGCGCTCAGCCTGAAGGCGGTGGCTACGAGTCGGCCGACTTCCGCATCACCGTGCTGACTTCCACCCTATGGGGTGTAGTCGGAATCGCCCTGATCGCAGTCGCCGTCGCCGTGGTCGCGCTGGCGGTGGTCCGCTTCGGCCGTCGGTAAATCCGGCATCGGAGGAGGTGCCCATGGAGGAGTGGGTGATTCAGACCCAGGATTTGACCAAACGGTATGGGGACTTCACCGCCGTGGATCGTCTGAACCTGCAGGTGATGGCGGGCGAAGTCTTTGGTCTTCTGGGCCCCAACGGCTCCGGCAAGACGACGACCATCCTGATGCTGCTGGGACTGACGGAGCCGACGGAGGGGAGCGTGCGCGTCCTGGGCCTGGACCCCGCCCGACAGCCGCTGAGCGTTAAGGCGCAAGTGGGCTATATTCCCGACCAGGTGGGGTTCTACGACGATCTCACCGGTCGGGAAAACCTCATCTACATCGCCAAATTGAACGGCCTGCCGAGGGCCGAGGCGTTCCGTCGGATAGACGAAGCGCTGAACCGGGTGGGCCTGGATGAGGTGGCCGATCGGCCCGTGGGGACGTACTCCCGGGGGATGCGCCAGCGGTTGGGCGTGGCCGAGGTGCTCATCAAACGCCCTGCCCTTATCATCATGGACGAGCCGACCCTGGGCCTGGACCCGGAAGCAGCGCGGGATTTTCTGGGGCTCATCCGCAACCTCAAATCCCAGGGGATCACCCTGCTCCTCTCCTCCCATCTCCTGCACCAGGTCCAGACGGTCTGCGACCGGGTGGGGCTGTTCCATCGGGGGCGGATGGTCCTGGAAGGGACGGTGGAGGAACTGGCCCGTCGGGTCCTGGGCGGTGGCTACCGCGTCCACGTGGAGGCCCAGGGAGACCCCCAGGCGATAGAGCAATCGCTGCGGCAGTTGCCGGAGGCGAAAAGGGTAACCCGGTCCGGTCCGGACATCTATACGGTGGAAGGGGCCCGGGATATGCGCTCCGAGGCGGCACGCGCCGTTGTGCAGGCCGGTGGTGCCCTGCGCTCCCTGCGCCTGGAAGAGCCCAGCCTGGACGACGTCTACGCCCATTACTTCCGGGAGGTGGAGGATGACCGTCAGTCGTGAGTGGGGAAGAGTACGGGAAGGTTCGCCCTGGACCGGACTTTGGGCGGTGGTCGCCAAGGAGATGGCCGACTACCTGACGGGAGTCCGAATGCGCATTCTGGAGGCCATCATCGTGCTGACCGCCTTCGGCACCGTCTTCGCCGCGGCGGAGAACCTGCGCAACACCGTCGGCCAGGACCGGTTCCTCTTCCTGCGGCTCTTCACCGTCAACGTAGACCCTCTACCCGCTTTTGTCGGCTTCCTGGCCTTCCTGGTGCCGCTGATCGCCATCGCGCTGACGTTTGATTCGGTGAACGGAGAGTTCAACCGGCGGACGCTCTCGCGGATTCTGGCCCAACCCATTTACCGGGATGCGTTGCTCTTCGGAAAGTTCTTGGCGGGTCTCTTTACCCTGGCTTTAGTATTGACGACGATCTGGTTGCTCATCTTCGGGTTGGGCCTGGTTCGGCTGGGGCTTCCCCCCAGCACCGAGGAGGTCGTCCGCAGCCTCTGGTTCCTGCTGGCGACGGTTTTCTACGGCGGCATCTGGATGGCCCTGGCGCTGTTGTTCTCCGTCCGTTTCCGTTCGCCGGCCACTGCGGCTCTGGCATCCATCGCCGTCTGGCTCTTCTTCGCCGTCTTCTGGAGCATGATCGCCAATGTCCTGGCCCAGTTGCTTTTCCCTCTCCGGTACGGGTTGGTTCAGGAAGTGCTGGCGCAGAGCCGGGCATCGCTTTTCTTCTCCCGGATTTCGCCCATTACCCTCTACACTGAAATCACGCTGGCGCTGCTTCGCCCGACCGTGCGGGCATTCGGGTTGATCCTGCCGACCCAACTGGAGGGGATGATTCTGGGTTCCCCGCTTCCCCTGGGACAGAGCCTCCTGCTGATCTGGCCTCAGTTGACGGGGTTGATCGCGGCGACGGTGCTCCTTTTTGCGCTGAGTTACGTCTGGTTTCAGCGCCAGGAGATTCGCGCATAGTTTCTGGAAGGGTCCAGGGCGGGCGGCTCCGCCGCCCGCCCTGGGCCCTTCCCCTACTCTCCGGCCCGCACGATGAGCCCCTGCGGGCCGAACACTTCCACCGTCCACGGCCCCCCGCCTGAACCTCCCCGGGCGCGGAAGGGGCGGCCTGGCCCGACCTCTGCCGACCAGCGTGCGACCTCTTCGGCCCCCCGCTGCAGCACCACAGTGGCGACTGTCGGCCGGACGGTCATCACGGCAACCTCCGCGCCGTCTCCCAGAGACGTCACCCGCGCCGCTCCCTCGGCGCTGGCCCCGGTGTACCCGCCCAGCCCGCTCACCGCATACCAGTGCTCGGTCCAACTCACCGCCTGCCCCGGCGCCAGCGACACATTGTCCCAGAATGTGGCGGTCAGCCCACCCCAGAGTTCAAAGTAGCGGCTGCCGTCATCGGTCCAGAGGTCGGGGGGAAGGTCGCCCAGGCAGAAGAGTTTGACGCCGCGGATGGTGGCGGGCGCAGCCCGCACAACCCCCTGGTCGGTCCCCAGGTCGTAGGCCCCGGCGAAACCGGCACCGGCGGCCTGTGGGGCAAAAACGCCCAGGTAGGAACGCCATTCGCCGTAGCGGCGAAAATCCCGCCCGTTGTGGACGGGCCATACCATCCGCCCGCCCGGCCCGGGAAGAGAGCCGTCGCCGGTGGAGTGGACGATGACCTCGCCCACCGGCAAGATAAAAGTCAGGTCGGGGGACGGGGCATTGTAGTCGGAAAGGGTGAGCATTGCGTTGGCCCAGAACTGGAAGGAGCGAGTTTCGCCCGTGGGGTTGGAGATGCGCGGGGAGATCGCCACGCGGTTTGTGCCCCGCTCCAGGCGTATCGTCACCTCGGCGACCAGCCCCGTCCGCTCCTCCGTCGTCCGCAGGTAGACCCCGTCGCCCAGCAGGCGGTAGTCCCAGGGGCGGTATTCCACCAGCCCGTGCTCCTCGGTGGGGAACGCCCACTCTATCCCGCCCGTCGCCAGCCACCAGCCCCGATAGCCCCAGCGGGTCGGTTTGACCACCGGATTGGCGTAGAACAGTTGCCGCCCGGTCGTCCGGTCGGTCCAGCGCAGAATCCGTCCTCCCAGGCCCGGTAGAACGACCAGTTGCGCGTATTCGTTCTGGATGAAGACGGCGCGGTAGGTCCGCGGCGCGGGTCCTCCGACGGCCCCGAAATCCAGACGGGGATGGGGATAAATGGGGTCTTCCGAGCTGGTGGGGACCAGTCCCCGTTCCCAGTCGTAGGCGTTCAGCGTGACCGTCCCCTCCCATACGGCGACGGGGCCCGACCGAGGGACCGTTGGGGGCGGTGGAGGAGGCGTAGGGGAAGGCGGCGCGGGGCTGGGAGAGGGCGGAGGCGAAGAAGGGACCGTTGGGGGCGACGGAGGGACCGTCGGAGGCGGAGGGGATGGGGTTCGGGGAGGTGCGGTTGAGCGGGTGGGGGGGATGGGCGACGGGGTCTCTGCTGCCGTCGGCGAGGGGGCCAGCGTTACCGTGGGCCGGGGGGACGCCATCGGAGAAGGGAGTGGGGTGGGAGATGAGACTGTCGGAACGGCGGGACTTTCGGGGATTTGCTGGATGGGTACCGTCGCCGTGGGCATAAAACGGCAGGCCGTCAGAGTCAGGAAAAGGAATATAGAAACCGTTCGGAATAGGCGCATAGTCAAAAACTCGCTTTCGGATCGGGCCAGGACACGGACAAGCGCTCAAGGATGGGATGAGTTCCTCCCGGAAAATCCGCGTTCATCCGCGTCCTGTTCCACGGACTCCACGGGGACGACCCGGCGTTCTTTCTCCCGTCGGGCCTTCACCTCCACCCCGCCCGCCTCCAGACTGCGGCGGCTCACCGTCAGCCGGAGCGGACAGCCGATCAGGTCGGCGTCGGCAAACTTGACTCCGGCGCTCTCGTCCCGGTCGTCGTAGAGGACCCGTCCCTCCAGACGGCGGTAGATGGATTCGGCGACCTCCCGCACGGTCTCGTCCTGCCCCAGTGCGACCAGATGGACGTCAAAGGGGGCCAGCGCGGAGGGCCAGATCAAGCCGTACTCGTCCCGACCCTTTTCGGTGACGGCGGCGATCCACGACTCCAGATAGACCGCGCCCCAGCCCACCGCGACCGGGCGCTCCTGGCCCGCGGGGTCGGTGTAGCGGACCTCTTCGCTCTCCGGCCCGCCGGAGTCCCACGCGGCCAGCAGGACGGCCGGGACCTCCTCCAGCGGCGCGCCGCACGTGGCGCAGGGCAGGCCCGCCTGCGCCTGGGCGATGTCGGCCAGCAGGGTGACGGCGAAATCCCGCGGGTAGTTGACTCCGAGAAAGTGGTATCCCTCCCGGTTCGCCCCGGCGACGAAGTTCGCCCCGGCCTGAACGGAGAGGTCGCCGACCACCAGCACCCCGGAACTCTGGAGGGACGGGCGGACCCGCAGCCCGACGGGGGAGGCGTACCCCGGCTCTGCCCCGGCGGCGCGGATCTCCGGCCCCGTGGCGGGGCGCAGGTCCCGCACGCCCAGCAGGCGACACAGTTTCGCCTCGTTCACCTCCAGGTCGCCGCGGATGACCACGAACACCAGCAGGGGCGACGCCGCCTCCGCGGTGTCTGGCCCGACGGCGTAGAAGACCGCCTTCAGGGTACGGGAGGTCGGGACACCAACAAACGCGGCGACGTCGGCGATGGTGGCGCAATCGGGCGTGGGGACGGGGCGGAGTTCTTCCAGGGGCTCGGGCTCTGGAGTCGGAAGGCGGAAGCGGGCCGCGTCAGCGGTTGCGGTGTAACCGCAGGAAGGGCAGCGGAACAGGATGGAGTCGGCGCGGCCGGCAGGATGGGGGGAGAGCAGCGCAGCGCCGGAGAGGGTCTCGGCCCGGATGGTCTCCACCTCCCCGCGCGCCAGGGCCCGCCCGACCGTCTCCAGAAAACGGGTGCCCAATCTGTCCCGCTCCGCCGGGTCGGTGTGGAGGGCGACGGCGGTCAGCAGTTCCCACTCCCGCCACCGCCACAGGCCCCGGGGCGTGTCGGCGGTCCGGCGGGAGAAGGCGTACAGGAGTCGGGGGAGGTCACGGTAGGAGGAGACTTCCCGCGCCGCCATAGAAAGAAGCAGTTTGGGGAGTTGCTCCGGCGGGACGGAGACAGGGAGCGCGATTTCCTGACCGTCCAATTCCGCCATCGCGATCCGCAGCAGGCCCCGCGCGCGCTCCAGAACGCGCTGGCCCAGGGGGAGATAGACGTACCGCCCCGGCTCCAGGGGGCGCAGGAGCGCCGCCCGGATCGCCCGTTGTAGCCCCTCCGCGCCCCCTTCGGCGGGGGGCTCCCGGAGGGTCCGACCGAAAATACGGGACATGCGCATCGTCCACCTCCCTATGCCTCTGCCCGCAGGCGGGCGATGACGGAGGGAAGGACCTCCAGAACCGCGTCCACGTCCGCCTCGGTGTTCTGGCGGCCCAGGGAGAGGCGGAGCGCGCCGATCGCCCACTCCGGCGGGAGTCCCATTGCCTCTAAGACAGGAGACGGGCGGGCCTCTCCTTCGGAGCATGCGGCGCCGGAACTGGCCGCGATCCCCTCCAGGTCCAGCGCGATGACCACGGATGCCCCCTCCACGCCCCGGAAGGCGAAACTCGCCAGGTGGGGGAGGCGCCGGGTGGGGTGCCCGGTCAGGCAGGAATCGGGAATGGTCTCCAGCACTCCGGCGATCAATCGGTCCCGCAGGCGGGTCAGGCGGGCGGCCTCGTCCTCCCGCGTCGCCTCGGCCAGGGCCAGCGCCGTCGCCATCCCCACGATCCCGGCCACGTTCACCGTCCCCGGTCGGCGGCCGCCCTCGTGCCCGCCGCCGGTGATCGCCGGAACCAGCGCGATCCCCCGCCGGACGTAGAGGAGTCCCACTCCTTTGGGGCCGTAAAACTTGTGGGCCGAAAGGGCCAGCAGGTCCACCCCCAGGTGCTCCACGTTCAGGTCCATCCGCCCAGCGGCCTGCACTGCGTCGGTATGGAAAAAGACGCCGTGCTCCCGGCAGACCGCGGCGATCTCCGGGATGGGCTGAACGGTGCCCATCTCGTTGCTGGCGGTCATCACGCTGACCAGGACGGTATCCGGACGGATGGCCCGACGGATGGCGTCCGGGTCCACCACTCCGTGCCCGTCCACCGGCACGATGGTGAGGTCAAACCCGAAGAGGTGGTGGAGTTGCTCCACCGTGGCCTCCACGGCGTGGTGCTCTATGGGGGTGGTGATGATATGGTTGCCGCGGCCGGAGCGTCGGGCGGCCCAGGCGATGCCCCGCAGAGCCAGGTTATCCGCCTCTGTGCCCGACGCGGTGAAGGCGATTTCGGAAGGCCGGCAGCCCAGCAGGCGCGCGGTCTGCTCCCGCGCTCTCTCTAATGCCGCCGCGGCCTCCTGCCCCCAGGCGTGGGCCGATGAGGTGTTGCCGAAGACGTCGCTCCAGTAGGGTTGCATCGCCTCCACGACCTGGGGGTCCACCGGCGTGGTGGCCGAGTAGTCCATATAGATTCTGCGGTTCATCCTCTCCTCACGATGGTTTGGGCTTGTGCAGCAAACCGTTTTGAGGGAGTGACGCGCCCGTGAAAAGGGGAGAAGGTGGGGTTTGTGGGGGCGGCTTCGCCGCCCCCACAAACCCTACACCCCACCCCTTCCCAATGCGGGGCGAATTGCTGCGCAATCCCGACGGTTTGGGCAACGAATTGGGGCGAGGCGGGCACTTTCGGTTATTCTACTCTTTCGGGGATGAATGTCAAGGTCTGAAGTTCTGTTGAATCTCGTAAAGTCGTATCACCGCTTTCCGGCAAAGTCTCAAAAAGTCATACTACAGGTAGCAGG
>CAKZOY010000158.1 GCA_937138275.1 uncultured Chloroflexota bacterium | reverse complement strand
GCCCGCGAAGTCAAGGAGAAAGTGGGGTTGTGGGGGCGGCTTCGCCGCCCCCACAACCCCACACCCCACCCCTTTCCCATACAGGGCGAATTATTGCGCAAGCCCCTGCGGGCAACCAACCGTGGTTGGGATTGCACAGCAAATCCTTTGCATAGGAGCAGCGCGCCCATGAAGAAAGGGAAAGCGGGGTGGGATACGACTTTATGAGAATCAACAACTTCAAGAATCTTCGTGGTCGAGCAGTACCGGGATTCCAGTTTGGCGATGAAGGTTTCCAGGGTATCGGAGCCCCGGATTCCACGGATTCCACGGAAAACAAAAATCCGTGTAATCTGTGAAATCCGTGGCGAATACAACCTACCGGGATTCCAGTTTAGAGATGAAGGTCTCCAGGGTATCGGAGCCCCGGATGCGGATGCGGGAGAGGGTATAGAGGGAGTCGCGGGTATGGATGCGGCCGTACTCGGTGGTCACGGCGCCCCAGTACCCCGCCGAGCGGACGACGGCGATGACGTTCTGGTCGTACATTCCAGACGGGTAGCAGAAAAAGCGCACCGGATGACCGGTATGGTACTCCACGGCCTCCTTGATGCCCAGAATCTGGTAGACCAGGAACTCGTAGGACTTCCCGCGCAGGTCCACGTGGTCCCGGCCGTGCCCCTGGATTTCCATCCCGGCGTCCGCCATTTCTTTCATCATCGCCCAGTCCAGATACAGTGGGCTTCCGTAGTGGGCGGGAGTGGCGAGGACGAAGAACGTTCCCACAAACCCGTACTTCTGGAGCAGGGGGAAGACGACGGTGTAGGCATCCCGATAACCGTCATCAAAGGTAAGGATGACGGGCTTCTCCGGCAATGGGCGTCCCTCGGTCAGGTAGAGATACAGGTCGGTCAGGGTGATGGTGTGGTAGCCGGCCTCGGCCAGATACTGCAACTGGGCCTCAAACATCTCGGGGCGGACGGTCAGGTCCCGCCGGATGCGGTCGGCGTTGGGCGGTGGGTCTTCCACATAGTGGTACATCAGGATGGGGACATCGGCGAAGTCCGGCAGGGGGGCAGGGGTGGGAGTGGGCGTCGGGGTCGGCGTAGGGGTGGGCGTCGGTGTAAGGGTGGGGGTGGGCGTTGGGGTTGGGGTAGAAGTCGGGGTGGACGTGGGCGGGATGGGGGTGACGGTGGCCGTGGGAGTGGGCGTGGAGGGCAGCCAATCCTGGGGAATGGCCGGCAGGCGGGCCACGAAGAGCACCACGGCGGCCATAATGCCGACGGGAAAGAGGAAACGGGTCAGCCACACGACGCGCGTCATATAAACCCCTGCTCCGGGTCGTCCTGAAGCCGCCCCTCGCCCTTGACGCCGGCGCAGGGACGGGGCAGATAGGGGGAGAGGTGACGGTCAACCCCCTGCTGACCGTCACCTCGGGGAGGTTGGCTTAAATCCAGCCTTGCCTCTTGCAGAAATCGGTCAGGAAGGGGATGGTAACCCAATTGCCCTGGTAGGACTGGATCGCCAGGATGATGATGTAGATGGCCAGGGCAACCGCGAGCACGAAGCCTATGAAGATGAAGGAAAGGACGCTGGAGAGGACAAAGCCCACTACGGTTAGTGCCAGGGCCTGGACAGCGTTATAGCGGATGAAGGGGCGGGACTTTTTATCTTCCATCAGGAGGGCGATCAGAGCGACAACCCAGATGAGCCACGAGAGCAGAGCCCACAGTTTATCTTCCTGGGTGACCTCTCCGTACTTTTCCTCGGCCATTTTATGCTCCTTTCAAGTTAAGATGGGGGACAACACATGAGTAATTATAGGCTTTCTAAGGGATTTGTCAAATGGGGATGCGGGGGCTTGTGCAGCAAATCTCTTCAGGAGGGAAACACCCACAGAAGAAGCAGGGTTTCCAGGGCAACTTCGCCGCC
>CAKZOY010000157.1 GCA_937138275.1 uncultured Chloroflexota bacterium | reverse complement strand
CTAGAAGCGTGATTGAGGAGGGAGAGATGAGAGTGATTGTTCTGGGAGGCGCAGGGGATATGGGGAGTCAGGCGGTGGAGGCGCTGGCGGTGCTGCCGGACGTGCGCCGGATCACGATTGCCGACCGGAATGCGGCGGGGGCGGAGGCGCTGGCCCGCCGTCTGGCCGGAGTAGGGCCGGAGATCGTCGTCCGGGCGCTGGATGCGCGCGACTATGCCGCCGTGGTGGAGGCCATGCGCGGTCACGACGTCGTGGCATCGGCTTTGGGGCCGTACTATTTCTTTGAAAGCCCCATGGTCCGCGCCGCGCTGGAGTCCGGGGTGGACTACGTGAGCATCTGCGACGATTGGATCGCCGCGCGGGATGTGCTGGAGCAATGGGACGAACCCGCCCGTCGGCAGGGGCGCCGCATCGTCATCGGGATGGGGGCCAGTCCGGGGCTCTCCAACCTGGCCGTCCGCTACCTGGCCGGGCAGATGGATCGCCCCCTGCGGGTGACGGTCACCGTCTACCAGCCGCCGGAATCCGGGCACGGGATGGCCGTCCTCCAGCACGTGCTGTTCATCTACGGAGGACCGGCGCCAGTCTGGCGCAGCGGTCGCCTGGAGATGGTCCCGGCTGGGCGAATTGTCCGCGAAGTGGAACTCCCCCTGGTGGGACGAATGCGGGTCTGGAACGCCGGACATGCCGAACCGGTGACGCTGCCGCGCTTTCTCCCCACTCTGGAGGAGGTCACATTCCTGATGTCGGTGGGGGTGTGGACATATCTGTTCCTGTGGCTGGGCCGGCTGCGCCTGGCGGCGACCCACGAACGGATCACGCGCGTGGCGAACGTCCTGGCCCGTCTGCTTCCCGCGGCGAAGGAAGGGGCGCCGGAGCCGGCCGGCGCGCTGCGGGTGGATGTGGAAGGCATCCGGGATGGGCAGCCTGTCCACCTGCTCCTGGGCGGCATCGGGCAGATGCGGCCGGCCACCGGCATCCCGCTGGCGCTGGCGGCGTGGATGCTGGTTCGGGGCGAAGTGCTCACGACCGAAGGGGGCGTCTATGGACCGGAGGGGATCATAGACCCGGTGGCGATGTTCCGGGAACTGCAGGCGCGCGCTGGCATGCAGCCCTACGCCGACGTGGGTATGACGCAACCCCTCCCGCTGTGAGCCCGCAGGGCAAAGTTCTACCCAAAAACCCTTTGTGCTCTCCGTGGCTTAAAAACTTAACCACGAAAAACACGAAGGGTCGCACCAAGAGCACAAAGTAAAGACAAAATCTTTGTGCCCTTTGTGTCCTCCTTTGTGCCCTTCGTGGTTAAAAAAATAACCAAAATATTTGTGCCCTTTGTGGTGAAAAATAACAACCCCGGAGGTGTATCTATGGACGAATTCTCGCTGCAGGGCAAAGTTGCCATCGTCACCGGAGGCTCGCGCGGGATCGGGCGCGCGGTTGCGGAACGCCTGGCGCGGGCCGGCGCGCGGGTCGTCGTCAGCAGCCGGAAACTGGAGAATGCGGAGGAGGCAGCCCAGGCGATTCAGGCCGCGGGCGGGGAGGCCCTCGCCATAGCGGCCCATGTGGGCTACACCGATCAGGTGGAAGCACTGGTGGCGCGCACGCTGGAAACCTACGGGCGGATAGACATCCTCGTCAACAACGCCGCCACCAACCCCCACTTCGGTCCCATCCTGACCGCCGACGAGGGGCAGTGGGACAAGATTCTGGACACCAACGTCAAGTCGGCCTTTCGGGTCACCCAAGCGGTGGTCCCGCACATGCAGGCCCAGGGCGGGGGGAAAATCATCAATATGGCCTCGGTGGCCGGGCTGCGGCCGTCCCCCCTGATGGGCGTCTACTCCGTCTCCAAAGCAGCGCTGATTATGCTGACCCAGGTGCTGGCAGTGGAACTGGCCCCGCACAACATCCAGGTCAACGCCATCGCGCCGGGGGTCATTAAGACCCGCTTCAGCCAGGTGCTGTGGCAGACACCCCAGATCGCCGAGCCGATCCTGCAGCGCACCCCCCTGGGCCGCTTCGGCGAGCCGGAGGACGTGGCGGGACTGGCCCTTTTCCTGGCCTCCCCCGCCTCCGACTACATCACCGGCGCGGTCTTCGTGGTGGACGGGGGGATGAATGTGACTTCGGGGGTGTGATGCCTGAAGATAGTGCCCGATGTCGCCTTCGCCGGGCGCGCCTTCGGGACGCCGAACAACTGGCCGCCCTCTGTGACCAGTTGGGCTACCCCTCATCGCCGGAGGAGGTCCGGCAGCGCCTGCAACACCTGCGGAGCCCGGACCACGCCGTCTACGTGGCCGAAGATGAGAATGGGACAGCCATCGGATGGATTCATATCTTCCTGCGCCCGCTGCTGGAGGAGGACCTGGCGGCTGAGATCGGCGGGCTGGTCGTGGATGAGGCCCACCGGGGTCGCGGGATCGGACATCAGTTGCTGGAACGGGCGGAGCGCTGGGCCCGGCGGCACGGTAGCCGCGCCATAGTGGTCCGGTCCAACGTCATCCGCCGGGATGCCCACCGGTTCTATGAAGATTGCAGCTATCGGGAAGTGAAGACCCAGCGGGTGTTCCGCAAGCGCTGGGAGGATTAAGGCACAACACAAGGAACTGTTTTCACCGCAGGATCGCAGAGTTCGCAGAGGAGCACTTTCGGGCCAGGGAGAACCACCCAGGAAAACTCTGCGTCCTCTGTGTCTCGGCGGTGAAAATAGATGTGCGGCGGAGCAGTTATCCGGACACTTGTCAGACAAGGAGGAACCATGCCGCTCAATCTCAATGCCATTGGTCAACCGATCGGTCCGTTCACCACGACGTACGGATGGAAGGAGGCCGTCCTCTACGCCCTGGGCATCGGGGCGGGCTTCGGCGAACTGGAGTACGTCTACGAGAACCGGCTCAAGGTGATCCCGTCGTTCGCCGTGCCGCTGGCGTACCCCTTCTTCGCCGAAGTCGTCGCCCGATCCGGGGTCAACCTGGCCGGTCTCCTGCACGCCGAACAGGATACGGTCTTCCACGCGCCACTCCCCCCGGAAGGGGGAACGCTCTCCACCCAGGGGCGCATCACGCATATGTACGACCGGGGTGAGGGGCGAGGCGCGCTCATCGTCGCCGAGGCGGAGACCTTTGACGCCGACGGCCGGAAACTCTTCACCAACATTATGACCCTCTTTGGCCGGCTGGACGGTGGGTTCGGTGGGGAACCGCCCCCGAAAGAGGAATTCGTCTTCCCCGACCGGCCGCCGGATTTCGTGGAGGAACAGCAGCCCTCTCCCAACCAGCCGCTGGTCTACCGCCTCTCCGGCGACACGTTCGCGCTCCACGTGGACCCGGACTTCGCCCGCGCCAGCGGGTTTGAGGGGCCGATTATGCACGGCCTCTGTACCCACGGCTTCGCCTGTCGCGCCGTCATCAAGCATCTCCTCCCCGGCGAGCCGGAACGGATGTCCCGCTTCCGCGTCCGCTTCTCCCGCCCCCTCTACCCCGGCACGCCCATCCGCACCGAAATCTGGAAACTGGAGGAGGGGCGCGCCGTCTTCCGGACGGTCACCGTCCAGAGCGGCGAGGTGGTGCTGGACCGCGGGGTCGTGGAGTGGGTGAGCCGGGAGGAGGCGGTGCGTCGGGCGAAGGCGGAGGTCCGTTTTGATGGACGGGTCGCCATCGTCACCGG
>CAKZOY010000156.1 GCA_937138275.1 uncultured Chloroflexota bacterium | reverse complement strand
CCCGCCGCACCCCCTTTTTCGGGTCTATATCGGTTGCCTGTCGGGCGGATAGAAGGCCACAGAGAGTTTCCGGATGAAGGCCCCGGCCGGCGTATTGGCGATCTTCCCGTCGGACCCGATGGCGAAGAATTTGCCCGTGCTCCTCATCTGATCCCAATTGTAGAAGAAAACAGTGGAGACAGGCAGGCCAAATTCGCGGAAAGCGAAGACATACTGGTTGTCGTCAAACTTGTAGATGGTGGAGAGGTCCACATCCGCCTGACCGCGCAGCGGGCCGATGATGCAGTGCCAGGCATAGCGTTCGGAGTTCAGGTAGATGTGCTCAAAACACTGGTTGGGGCCATAGTCATACAGCCCGCGCAGGCCGATAAGATCGCGCGTGGGCGCGGGCTTGCGCCCTGTGGGGGGGATGGTCGGATCGCCCAGCACGCCGGGCGAGAACTCATGCACCGCCCGGGGTTCCTTGCCGACGTCGCCTTCGCGCATAATTGTGCGGACTCCGAGCACCTGCCGGGTTTCCACGTTGACGATGAAGGTTTGCGACTGACGAGGCTGGTGGGCAAAGGTCATGTCAATGAAATAGGTGTTGGGTGCTACTCCCACTACCTCGCACCAGTCCGTGCCGCTCTCGTTGCCTCTCTGCCAGACGACCTTGTGGGGCTCCACGAACTCCAGGTCAAAGGCGACTCCTGAGTCCAGCGTAATCTTGAGTTTTTGCCCCACCAGCGCTTCGGTGGGAGGGAGGCGGTAGGCTGCCACCTCCGATGCGTAGTCCTCATACTTGTAGTCCGGGCTACCCTCTTGTTGCGGCATGATAAACCTCCTTATCTGGGAGTGATGGGTTTTCTCACACGCCCCACTTGACGCCGACACTGGTCAGCGCGGCGCCGGAGACGTCCACAATCGCGGCCCCTCCGTCTACAAGGATCGCTGCTCCGGTCACGAACGAGGAGTCATCACTGGCGAGATAACTGCAAATGCCGGCGATCTCATCGGGTGTTGCCGTCCGCCTCAGCGGCACCATCGCGGAGATGCGCCGGAAGACGTCTTCCAGGTCCGTCCCCAGCGCCTCGGCGAGGGGGCTGAGGGACTTCTCCAGCATTGCCGTCCTCGTGCCGCCCGGGCAGACTGCGTTGCAGCGGATGTTGAACGGCCCGAAATCCAGAGCGACCTGCTGGGTGAGCATAATGAGCCCCGCCTTGGACGTGCAGTAGGCCGGCATACCCGGGAGGCAGCGCAGACCTCCCAGGGAAGCGATGTTGATGATAGAGCCACCACCCGCCTCAATCATGTGGGGGATCGCCACCTTCATCAGGTACATCGGGCCGGTGAGGTTGGTTTCCAGAACTCTGTGCCAGAGTTCGGGCTCTATTTCAACGACGGTTTTCCCCCCGGGGTCTATAGCGGCGTTGTTCACCAGGACGTCCAGTTTGCCGGTGAATTGCAGCGCCGTCTCCACCATTCGCTGGGCGTCTTCCAGCCGGGTGACATCCCCGGCGCATGTTATCACCGTCCCTGCTGGCAGCGAGTGGGCTACCTCATCCAGCGCTTCCTGACGGCGGCCGGTGATACATATCCTCGCCCCGTCGGCGACGAACCGCTGGGCAATTGCGGCGCCAATGCCTGTACCTGCTCCGGTGATGAGCGCGACTTTCCCGTCCAGTTTCATTTTTCCCTCCTTATAAGGTCTGGGTAGTCACTCCAGTGAGTAGTGATTTTGGGCAAATGCCCCCTCACCCCCCTTAGTCCCCCCCTCCCCCTGCCCTGCGGGCGGGGGAGAGATGAATTCCTCCCGATGTCACCAGGGAAGAAGCCTGGGGCGCCCGAAGCATCCTGGTATG
>CAKZOY010000155.1 GCA_937138275.1 uncultured Chloroflexota bacterium | reverse complement strand
TGGCACATCGTCAGCGCGTTCGGGTTTGTGACCCTCTGGGCGTTCAACCAGGCGCGGTTTGGGGGAAGGTAGGGGAAAAGAACCACCGGCCGGGGAGGGGATAGGACCTTCCCAGCCGGTGGTCGCTGGTCGGGGCGCGGGGATTTGGACCCCGGACCTCAGCGTCCCGAACGCTGCGCGCTAACCGGACTGCGCTACGCCCCGCATCTCCCAATTATAATGGCTTTGCGGATTTTGGCAAGCCCCGAGGGGAAAAGTGGGGTTTTTGGGGGCGGCGAAGCCGCTCCCAAAAACCCCACCCCCCACCCCGTTCAGGCCCTAACGTACCTGGAGAAGTCAACCGACCAATTCCCGATATACTTCTTCCACCCGGGCAACCATTTGTTCCTGGGTGAATTCGGCCTCCACCCGCGCCCGTCCGGCCCGGCCCATCGCCGCCCGCAGGTCAGCATCGTCCAGCAGGCGACGGATCGCGTCGGCCAGGGCAAAGGGATCGCGCGGCGGCACCACCCACCCCGTCACCCCGTCCTGCACAACCCACGAGGTCCCGGTCCCCACTTCCGTGGTGATGCACGGCAGGCCCGACGCCATCGCCTCCAGCAGAACGGTCCCGAAGGCCTCGGCGCGGGCATTGGCCGGAAGGACAAAAATATGGGCGCGGCGATACCATTCGGGGAGTTCGTCGTCGGGCACTTCGTTCCGAAAGCGCACGCGGTCGGCCAGCCCCAGACGGTCCGCCAGCGCAGCCCACGGGCCCCGCATCGGCCCGTCCCCTACCACCTCCAGATAGACGCCGGGCAGGTGGGCCAGCGCCTCCAGCAGAGTGTCCAGTCCCTTGTAGTAGCGGAGTTTGCCCACGAAGAGCAGGGTCGGAGGACCGTCGTAGGGGGCGGGGGGCGGGACAAATCGGCAGTGGTCCACCCCCAGGGGGACAACGACGCATTTCTCCCGCACCGGCCGCAGCCACGGTGAGGTCTCTATGTAGCGGGGGCTGGTAGCGATGATGCGATGGGCCGAGGTCAGCACGCGCCGCAGGAGCGGCCCGTAGAGGCGCAGCCATCCCCTCTGGCGGACCACGTCGGAGTGGTGGGTGATGACGGTGGCGCGCCCCCGGCCCAGCAGGCAGTTCGCCACTTCCCCCAGCGGGTAGGGGGAGTGGACGTGGACGACGTCCGGGCGCAGGCGGGCCAGGATCAGGGGCTGGCGGATGCTCAGCGGCATAGACGCCGCCGTGGTCAGCCGCCCCGCCCGGATGACGGTCACTCCGGTCCGCTCCTCGGTCCAGGTGCGCCGTCCGGGATCGCAGACCAGGACGGAGACGCGATGGCCCGCGGCGGCATGGGCCTCTGCCAGAACCCGGATGTGGTTCTCAATGCCCCCCAGGATGGGGGGGTAGTCTTTGTAGAGATGAAGGATGTGCATGGGTATCCGCACGGCATGGGGATCGGCGGGGTGCGGCGGGCGGCCTTCGGCCGCCCGCCGCACCCCCCGGACCCTCATCCATAGGAAATCTCCACCAGGTACGCACACAGGAGGGAAAGGGCCGCTTCGGCCGACGCGGCCTTGTTCGCCAGCCGCTCATCTGCCCCATCCCTTACCCCACGCCCCCACTGCCAGCAATGCTCCTCCACCCATTCGCCGTCCGGCGCGGCCAGGGCGATGTAGACCAGCCCCACCGGTTTCTGCGGCGTTCCGCCGCCCGGGCCAGCAATGCCGGTCACCGAAAGCCCCAGATCGGCACCCAGCAACCGACGGACGCCCCGCGCCATCGCCAGCGCCGTCTCCCGGCTGACCGCCCCCCGCAGCGCCAGAACGTCGCCGGGCACGCCCAGCACCCGCTCCTTCACTGCGTTGGCATACGAAGTGACAGAGCCGAGATAATAGTCCGAACTTCCGGGGACATTGGTGATGCGGTGGCTGACCAGGCCCCCGGTGCAGGATTCGGCCACCGCCAGGGTGAGGCCCCGCGCCCGCAGGAGTTCGCCCACAACGGCCTCCGGGGCAGGAACTTCCACCGAAGGGGGCATCCGGAGCGGCCCCGCCCCGTCCACCAGAACCCGCAGCGCCTCCCGCGCAGCGGCCCGCTCCCCATCGTCCAGCGGGAGCGCGGCGAACTCGTCCTCATCCAGCACCATCACCCGCCCGTCGGGGTCCACCCAGACATCCAGGGCCAGGTCCTCCGCGCAGACCTCGTCGTCGGTGATGCGGGCCGGCCGGGTGACGTTGGCATACCAGCCCTTCAGCAGGCCGTCGGCGGAGCGAATCTCAAAGAGGTTGTACCAGCGGTCGGCGTAGAAGGTCTCCAGCCAGCGGTCGCCCGTCTCCAGACAGACGTACTCCAGTTTCATCGGGGGACGGTCCCAGCGGGCGGAGAGCACTATCGCCTGGGGCGCGCGGGCGACCACCCGCGCCGGGTAGGCAAAGACCTCCCGGCCCGTATGGTCCAGTTTGCGGACGATGACCTGCCTCATAGTTCCCGTTTTACACTGCGGGTCGCGTTGCGCCGGACCAGCGGGCCACGGGCACCCACCGGAGGGCCAGCGCGTGGAGTGCCTCCATCCGCTCCCGGGGCAGGAGCGGTTCCCCATCCAGCGCATACGTCCGGTCCAGCCGATAATATTTGGGCTGGCCCAGGTTGGTATAGGCCAGCAGGTCCCAGCGCTGGACGGTGGGGAGTTCGGCGGCGATAAAGGCCGCCAGCGCGGCGATGTTGGCTTCGTCGTCGGTGTAGGTCGGGATGACCGGGGTGCGAATCCACATCGCCTTGCCCGCGGCGGCGATACGGCGCGCGTTCTCCAGAATCCGGGCGTTGTCCACCCCCGTCGCCGCGCGGTGGCGGTCGGGGTCCCAGATTTTCAGGTCGTAGAGGACCAGGTCCACCCAGGGGAGGACGGCCTCGTACAACTCCCAGGCGACCGCGCCGCAGGTGTCCAGCGCCACCGGGATGCCGTTTTCGCGGCAGCACCGGGCGACCGCCCGGACGAATTCCCACTGCAGCATCGGTTCGCCGCCGGAGAAGGTCACGCCGCCGCCGGAGGTCTCGTAGAACACCCGGTCCTTCTCCATTTCTGCGAAGAGAGCCTCCGGCGTCCACTTCCGGCCGATGACTTCCAGAGCGCCCGCGGGGCAGACCCGGGCGCAGTCCCCACAAACCGTACAGCGCTGCCGGTCAATGCGCATTCCCTGCGGGGTCAGTTCCAGCGCTCCGACGGAGCAGGCGGTCAGGCAATCCCGCGCGCCGATACAGCGCACGTCGTACCAGACCAGTTCGGGATGGGGGGAAATGCCTTCCGGGTTGTGACACCAGACGCAATGCAGAGGGCAACCCTTCAGGAAGACGGTGGTGCGGATGCCCGGGCCGTCCTCGGTGCTGAAACGCTGGACGTTGAAAGTGGTGCCGGTGATGGTCATTCTAATCCCCGGGCTTCCAGACCACTTCCGGCGCCCGGCGCGAGGGGAGACGGTGGAAGCGGTAGCGGAGATATCCCAGCACCATCGGGATGACCGCGCGCCGGTCGGGGGGCAACCCCAGCGCCTCCCGGAGGGCCCGGCTGCGGGAGAGGGCAACGGTGAAGTAGCCGATGTGACAGGTACCCAGCCCCCGCCGCGCGGCCGCCAGCATCACGTTGTACGCGGCGTAGGTGGCGTCCTCCCGGGCGAAGTAGTCGTCTCGGGGGACGTGGGCGATGAGCAGGACGGGGGCGCGGAAGAAGATGGGGTCCTCGCCCTGAGCGTGACGCTGGGCCAGCCGCTCAAAGTCCGGCACGCTCTCCATCCCCTTCTTCACCTGTTCGGCCCCGACAGTCAGGCGCAGGAGGAGGCGGACGAGCGGGTTACGCAGAAGGCGCGCGGTATGTGCCAGGACCGCAACCGTCTGGGCGCTGAGGGCGGCGATACGCGCAGGGTCGTCAAAGGCCAGCCAATCCACCGGCTGGGCGTTGCTGGCGCTGGGGGCCCACCGGCCGACCTCCAGTAGTTCCCGGACGACCTCCCGCGGGACGGGCCGGTCCTGGAAGACGCGCGCCGACCGACGAGCGCGCAGGGCCAGTACCAGCGCCTCCGGCGAGGGGAGACGGTCGGCCTCCAGCGGGGGGCAATCCTCCAGCGGGTAGGCGCTGTGCAGGACGGCATCGGCGGGGCAGACGGCGACACAATGACCGCAGAGCCAGCACTCCTGGGGCGCGACCACCTCCGCCCCGCCGGGCCCCATTCGGAAGACGCGGCCGGTACAGAGGGCCACACAGGCCCCGCAGGCCGTGCAGCGTGAACGGTCTATGGCAATTTCCGGCATCCGGACCTCCGGCCTTCACCGCGCCGTTAGTTGGGCCTCGGCGGCCTCCAGGCGGGCCAGTACTCGTTCCCGCTCCAGGATGCTCAGCGTGCCAAAGAGAGGCGGGGAGACGGCCTTGCCGGTGGTGGCGGTGCGGATCAGGCCGAAGACCTGCCGGGTGGTCAGCCCCAACTCCGCCACCAGCGCCCGCAGCGGAGGTTCTATGGTCTCCTCCCCGAAATCCGACACGTTCGCCAGAACCTCCCGCGTCCGGCGCAGCACCTCTCGCGCCCGCTCCGCATCCAGCCCCTGGGCCAGCAATTCTTCCGCGGGCGGCGGCGCGATCTCGGTGAAGAAAAAGTCCGTCAACTCTACCACGTCCGTCAGATGCTTGATGCGCTCCTGGATGAGCGGGACGATCCGGCGGAGGACTTCGCGCGTCTGCGGTGGGCACGGCGCGGGGATTAGACCCGCGTCCTGCCAGAAGGGGAGCAACCGCTCCAGCAGGTCGTCGGGGGAGAGGCTGCGGATGTACACCCCGTTCATCCAGTCCAGTTTGTCGTAGGAAAACGCCGCGGGCGCCCGGTTGACCCGGTAGAGGTCAAATCGCTCTATCAACTCCGCCCGGCTGAAGATTTCCTGCTCTTCGCCTTCCCCCGGCGCCCAGCCCAGCAGGGCCAGGAAGTTCAGGAGCGCCTCGGGCAGATACCCTTGTTTGCGGAATTCGGTGATGGACGTGGCCCCTTCCCGCTTGGCGAGTTTCTTCCCGCCGGGCATTGTCACCAGCGGGACGTGGCAGAAGACCGGCATCTCCCACCCCAGCGCCTGGTAGAGCAGGACGTGTTTGGGTGTGCTGGGGACCCAGTCGTCGCCGCGGATGACGTGGGTCACTTTCATATAGTGGTCATCCACCACCACCGCCAGATGGTAGGTGGGGAACCCGTCCGACTTCAGGAGCACCTGGTCGTCAATCCCGGCGTTCTCAAATATCACCTCGCCCTTGATGACATCCTGGAACGTCGTCCGACCGGTGAGGGGGACCTTGAGGCGGATGACGTGGGGCTCGTCGGGCGATATGGCATCGGGCGGGAGGTAGCGACAGTGGCGGTCGTACATCGGGGGCTGACCGCGCGCGCGTTGTGCCTGGCGGACCTGCTCCAGCCGCTCCGGGGAGCAGTTGCAACGGTAGGCCCACCCGACGGCGACCAGTTCCTCGGCGACCTGCCGGTAAAGGGGCAGCCGCTCGGACTGGATGTACGGCCCATACGGACCGCCCACGGCGTACCGTTCAGCGTCTTCTATTCCGGCCCGCTGGAGTTCCTCCAGCCCCGGCCCCTCATCCCAATCCAACCCCAGCCAGCGCAGGCCCTCCATGATGACCGGGATGGTCTCCGGCTGGTAGCGGACCCGGTCGGTATCCTCAATGCGCAGGATAAACTGACCGCCCATTTTGCGGGCAAAGAGCCAGTTGAAGACCACCGTGCGCACGTTGCCGATGTGGGGCTCGCCGGTGGGACTGGGAGCAAAACGAACCCGAACGCTCATTCTCTATTCACCTCTTGCGGAACGAGAAATCACAGCGGAGATATTATATCACGCCTGGGGCAGGGTTCAAGGGGATGTTGATTATCATAAAGTCGTATCCCATCCCTTGCCCTGGTGGGAGTCCGAG
>CAKZOY010000154.1:10000-14038 GCA_937138275.1 uncultured Chloroflexota bacterium | reverse complement strand
TTTATTCAGCCACTCCGCCGCTGCCCTGGGGAGCAAACTCAGCGGCCCACGGCGAATGGTGGGATCGGGGAGCGACTTCAGGAAGAGTTGGCCGTAGGAGCGGGTCAGCAAGCGGCGGTCAAAAATCGCCACCACTCCCCGGTCGGTGCGGGTGCGGATGAGCCGTCCGAACCCCTGCAGGAAACTCAGGATGGCCTCGGGGACGGCGTACTGGGTGAAGGGTTCGTCAAAGGTCTCCGAACGGGCAGCGAAGATGGGGTCGCTGGGGACGTTGAAGGGGAGTTTAGCGATCGCCAGGCAGCTGAGCGCCTCACCGGGGACGTCTATCCCCTCCCAGAAACTGCGCGTCCCCAGAAGGACGGCCCGCTCTGTGGTGCGGAAGTTCTCCAGCAACTGGGTGCGGGAAAGCCCCTGCCCCTGGGCGAAGACGACGATTTCCGAACGGGCCAGTGGAGCGGTGATGGCCCGCGCCGTGGCCCGCAACTGGCTGTAGGAGGTGAAAAGCGCCAGCGCCCGGCCCTGGGTGGCGCGGAACAGGGTGACCATTCCTTCCTCTACTGCTCGCTGATACCCCGGTTGCCCCGGTTCGGGGATATCTTCCACCAGATAAACCAGAGTGGACGAGGCGTAGTCAAAGGGGGAGTCCACCGCCAGTTCCTCGGCGTCCCAGGCGTGGAGGCGCTCCCGCAGGAAGTCAAAACTGCTGCCCGCGCGCAGGGTCGCAGAAGTCAGGATGACCGTCTCCTTTTTGTTGAAAATGTGCTCCTGCAGGAGCGGCCCCACGTGGAGCGGCGCGGCACGGACGGATAACGGCGTCTGACCGGGGCCGACCTCGGCCCAGTAGATGGTCTGGGGGTCGGGTTCGCCGATGAACCCGTTCACCCGGTTGTGGATTTCGGAGAGCGTGCGCGCCATGCCGGTCAGTTGGGCATAGAGGTCGTCGGTGTCCCGCAGGCCCAGAGGGGCCAGGTCCTCCAGCGACGCGGCCAGTCGCAGGAGGCCATCGGCGACGGCCCGAAGGGGCGCAGCGGCCTCATCCCAGGCCATCTCCACCCCACTCCAGGCCGGCTGGGCGCGCTGCGCCGACGTGATGCGCAGCGCGTAGGCATAGTTGCTGTCTGTTTTTTCCTCCCGCGCTTCCTCAACGAACTGCTCCAGCCCATCAAAGAACGTCTCCAGAGCGAAGATGGCCCGCTCCACCGCCTGGGCGACCTGACGGGCAAAGTCCTCCACTTTCTGGATAACTGCCCGGTCCAGCCGGGCCGCGCGACAACGGGAGACGGTCTCCCCCAGGAGACCGGAGAGAGTCAGGGCAGCACCCGCCTGCAGTCGCCCCACCTCTTCCAGCAGATGCCGGAGGGTCTTCCGGTCGGTGGCGAAGGAGAGGCCGCTGGTGGTGGCCGATTCCAGATGATGGGCCTCGTCCACGATGAGGTAGCGGTACTCCGGAAGGGCCCGGTTCTGCACCGCCACGTCGGCCAGAAGAAGGGCATGGTTGACGATGACCAGATGGGCGGCCTCTGCTGCCTCCCGCGCGCGGTAGAAGAAACATTCCCGACGATAGAAGAAGCGGCAGCGTTCCGGGTCACAGCCGTCAAACTCCGCCGAGATGTTATGCCAGATGGCCCGTTCGGTGGGGGTGGGCAGGAAAAGGGTGTCGCCGTCGCCGTCCATCGTGTTGGGCAGCCAGATGAGCACCCGGGCCAGGACATCCATCTCCTCCACGGAGGAGGGGCCGACCTGCCGCATTGCCGCCAGACGGGCCGGGCAGAGGTAGTGGGAACGGCCCTTCAGCACCGCAGCGCGGAAGTCCAGGGGAAGGACGCGCGCCAGGTCGGGGAGGTCCTTCCGGTAGAGTTGCTCCTGCAGGTTGATGGTGTTAGTGGAGACGACGACCCGTTCGGAGTTCTGGACGGCCCAGTGGAGCGCCGGGATGAGGTAGGCTATGGACTTGCCGACGCCGGTAGGGGCTTCCACGATCAGATGGCGGCCCTCGTTGAAGGCGCGCGCCACGGCCCGAAGCATTTCCACCTGCTGGGGGCGGTGTTCGTACCCCGGGAAGCGACGGGCAAAAAGGCCGTTCTCCTCCAGCATCGCAGCCAGTTGGTCGGGGTCTATGGCTGTGCGGTGAGGGACGGGCTCCAGCGGCTGGGTCTCCGGCGCGACGGCAAAGAGCGGCGCGCTTTCGGGACGGCCGCGCTTGGCGGCCAGTTGCGCGCCGATGGCACCGGTAAAGACCCCCTGGGCGACCCGTCGCAGGGCCAGGCGGAAGAATTCGGTGGGGGGCCAGTTGACCTGTTCTCCCAACCGAATCAGTTCCTCCAGCAGGGAGTGGGGAAGAGCACAGGCGCGGTCAAAGAGGGTCAGGAAGAGTCGGTGGACGGTGCGGGCATCGTCCAGTGCGCGGTGGGAGACGGGCGGGGGAAAGCCCAGGAGTCGCGCCAGTTCCCCCAAACTGTACCGACGGGCATCGGGGGCCAGCAGGGAGGCCAGGTTGAAGGTATCCAGATGGCGGTTCTGCCGGAGGACGTCCCGCCGGTGCAGGAAGGCCAGATCAAAATCCACGCTGTGGCCGATGACGGTCCGATCTCCCACGAACGCCGCCAGGCGCGGGAGCACCGCCGTCAGGCGCGGCGCATCGGCCACATCCTCATCCCGGATGCCAGTGAGGACGGTGATTTCGTGGGGGATGGGACGGCCGGGATGGACCAGGACGCTGAACTCGTCCAGCACCTCCTCGCCACGAAACTTCACCGCCCCGATCTCTATGATGGCGTCGCGATCGGGGTCGGTGCCGGTGGTTTCTATGTCCAGGGATACGAAAATCGGTAACATCGGAAAGTTGGGTGTTGGGTATTGGGGGCACCGGGGGATTTGCAGCCAATGCAACTTTGTTGCAAACCCTCTCTGCGCGATCAGGGCAGATACGCCTGGGGGTCCTGGGGCGTTCCGCCGTACCGAATCTCAAAGTGGAGATGAGGGCCGGAGGACCAGCCGGTACTGCCACAGTAGCCGATAATCTGTCCCTGATACACGGCCTGCCCACAGCCTACCGCCAGTTCGCTCAGATGGGCGTAGCGAGTGGAGAAGCCATTGCCATGGACCAGTTCCACCAGAATGCCGTACCCGCCGTTCCAGCCGGCGATGGTCACCACGCCGTTATCCGAGGCGTAGATCGGGTCCCCCAGGCGGCAAGCCAGGTCCAGCCCGATGTGGCCCGGATTGCGCCGGTCATGGAAGTACCAGCCGGAGACCCGTCCGCTGCCGGTGGGGGAGACGAACCAGCCGTTGGCGCCGGGGCCGGTCGCGGGGACCCCCTTACATATTCCGGAACTTCGGGAAGCCGCGCCGGGGAGGGGCTTGGGAGGCGGAGGGGTCAGTTCTATGAATTTATCCCGCCCGCCGACGACCATCAATTGTTGTCCCTCCACCAGCATCTGACCTTCTTTGAGGTTGTTCCATTCGTTGAACAACGCCGAGGGGTCTACTTTGTATTTTGCTGCGATGGATTCTACCGTCTCTCCGGCGCTCACCGTATGGTAGATCCCGTCCACCGGAGGGATGTAGAGAACCAGTCCGGGCTGGATCAGCCAGGGCGCGTCCCAGAGGGCCTCACGGTTAGACCAGATCAGGGTCCAGATGGTGATCCCGAACTGATCGGCGATGGAGGAGAGGGAGTCCCCTGGCTGGACGGTGTATGTAATGACCTCGGCACGCGGCCGGGCCGGGATGATGGTATGGGGGAGCGCCATCCGGACCAGTGGGGGTACCGGTGTGGGGTACCAGAAACGTGCATTCGGCGCGGTGGGCAACGGTTGGGGGACCCAATTCTCCCCGGACGGTCCGCCGTAGGCCTGGATGGGCGGGCGGATTCGTCCCACCGTCAGGATGAGGACAGCAACCAGAATTACGCTCAGGTGGGCGGTGAGCCGCCCCATCAGGAGATGCCCCCGCTGTCCTCTCCAGTGGCCCCACCAGGATACGGGTCCCCGAGCCTCGCCCTGGTCCTCGCTGGGCCCGGAAGACATCCCGGTGCCG
>CAKZOY010000154.1:0-5000 GCA_937138275.1 uncultured Chloroflexota bacterium | reverse complement strand
CTGTAGTTACGTAAATAAATCCGGCTGTATGCTGGGAAGTCCGTCCCCTCAAAGGGGTGCAGAATCCGGCAGTACCAGGAGGAGTTAGCCAACTGGTAACAAACTGACCGGTGCGGACAATCAGCAGGAAACTCTCGGGAAATCCAAGGGGGGATCGTGGCTCTGAGTCCCAACATTCCAGAGCGCATCGGCTACTATCTGGCAGGGTTCGCCGACGGAGAGGGCAGCTTCAACGTCTCCTTCCGTCCCCGAAACGATTACCGAATGCCCTGGAAGGTATCGCTGACTTTCAACGTCTCGCAGCGAGATAAAGTGATCCTGGCCCTCCTCAAGCGATACCTGCAGTGCGGAACTCTGAGAAGGCGGCAGGATGGCGTCTGGTACTATGAAGTCAATAACCTGAACGCCATCTGGGAAAACGTGATCCCGTTCTTTGAGCGATTCCGTTTTCTCTCCGCCAAGAAGAAGCGGGATTTCGCGAAGTTTAAGAAAATCGCTGAACTGATGCGCCAGGGGGCCCACCGCAGCGAAGAAGGAATCCGAGCCATTCTAGCCCTCCGAGCCCAAATGAACGACGGCGGTGCAGGAAGACGGAAATACACCGACGAAGAAATCCTGAGCCGCTTTTCCCAGAGAGGATCCTCAGAGACCATACGCCGGATGTCCGGGGAGCAGTGAGAAGCCGCCGCTCCCTAAGGACAATGAGATGGTCCGATCTCCGTAGCGATACGGAGGGCCCGGCCTTTTCCGCCGGGCCGCACAGGACGGGGCATCTGCCCGTCGGTCGGTGTAACGGAATGAACGGTCCTAAGGTAGCCATCGCTGCCTGCCCCGACGGTAACGTCGGGGGCAATACCTGGCTGTATGCGGGAACGCCCTGAGAGCCCGTCCTACTCGGAGAGAACCCTCTCCAGTAAAAATGGCCGGGATTGGGTAACCCGCAGGAAACCCGCAAGGGGATCCCCAGAGACTATACGCCAGGTGTCCACACTGCGCAAAGGAGAATCGTGGACCTCCATCCAGATTGGGTTGTGGGTTTCGTGGATGGGGAGGGATGCTTCCATGTAGGCATCTATGCCCATCCCGAAATGAAGGCGGGCTACCAGGTCCTGCCCGAGTTCCGGATCGTTCAGCACGAACAGGACATCCAGGTGTTGTATGCCCTGAAGCGGTTCTTCCGTTGTGGCGTCGTGCGCCGCAATCGGGAAAACCGCTACGAACTGCGCATCCGCAAACTCTCCTGTCTGCAAGAAGTGGTGGCGTTCTTTGAGCGCCATCCCTTGAAAACCCGAAAGAACGCAGACTTTAAGAAGTTTGCCCGGATCGTGCGCTGGATGGCAGAAGGGCGACACTTGACCCTTGAGGGTTTGATGGATATCCTGGAAACGGCGCGGACGATGAACCAGGCAGACCAGGAGAAGGCCGAGGAGGTTCTCCAGCAATTGAGAGCGCAGGTTGGACAAAGAGATAGTCCACCCCAGATGGAAACATCTGGGTTGCGGTGAGCGAAATTCCTTGTCGGGTAAGTGATCCACTTGCCCCTTCCCTGAGCGATCAGGGATGAAATACCCGGCTCATATCGGAGAAGCCCTCCTGCCCAGCGGGAAGGCAGTGGGTAACTCCGAGGGAAGTCGCCCTGAAAATCCAGGGTTGACCCCGTAACGACTGACCCGAAAGGGGAGGCGCGCTTACCTCCGGCGCGCAAGACGCCGGGCTCTCACCCCTCCATAGTGAGGAAGTCGGCGGCTATGGAGGCATCCTTCCCCCAACAGGAGGTCCGATGCGCCTGAACCCGTGGTACATCACCGGACTTGTGGAGGGCGAAGGGACGTTTTTGGTCAGTTTCAATCGCCGCGACCGCTTAGCGGTGGGGATTGAGACGCGCCCATCGTTTTCCCTCTCTCTCCATCAGCGAGATCTGCAACTCCTGCAGCAGGTTCAGGCATACTTCGGATGTGGAGCGATCCGCTACTCCCGGCGTGACCGGACGTACCGATATGAGGTTCGGTCCGTTCGGGAGCTGGTGAGGAAAGTGATTCCTCACTTTGAGAAATATCCGTTGGCCGGTTCCAAAGGGAGGGATTTTGAGCACTTTGCTCAGATCTGCCGGATGGTTCTTGCCAACCGGCATCTCCAGCGAGCCAGTTTGGAGGAAATCATAGAACTGGCATATGCAATGAATCCCTCTGGTCCACGGAGATATGGGAAGGATGAACTCCTACAGTTGCTGGGTGAGATGAAGGAATAGTCTGCGCTTCGGGGAAACCCGGAGAAAACGCGAAGTTCCGACCCGCACGAATGGCGTAACGAGCGGGGCGCTGTCTCAACGAGGGACCCGGCGAAATTGAAGTCGCGGTGAAGATGCCGTGTACCCGCATCAGGACAAAAAGACCCCGTGGAGCTTTACTGCAGCTTGGTACTGGGTTAGGGCTTAGTCTGTGTAGGATAGGTGGGAGGCGGAGAAGCCGGGGCGCCAGCCTCGGTGGAGCCAACCTTGAAATACCACCCTGGCTAAGTCTTGGCCCTAACCCCTGGCCGTAATCCGGCAGGGGGACCGTGCCAGGTGGGCAGTTTGACTGGGGCGGTCGCCTCCTAAAAGGTAACAGAGGCGCCCAAAGGTCCCCTCAGGTGGAATGGAAACCCACCGAAGAGTGCAAAGGCATAAGGGGGCTTGACTGTGAGGCCTACAAGCCGAGCAGGGACGAAAGTCGGGCTTAGTGATCCCACGGTACCGAGTGGAAGGGCCGTGGCTTACCGGATAAAAGCTACCCCGGGGATAACAGGCTGGTGAGGCCCAAGAGTTCACATCGACGGCCTCGCTCGGCACCTCGATGTCGGCTCGTCGCATCCTGGGGCTGGACAAGGTCCCAAGGGTTGGGCTGTTCGCCCATTAAAGCGATACGTGAGCTGGGTTCAGACCGTCGTGAGACAGGTCGGTCTCTATCCGGTGCGGGCGCAGGGGACTTGAGGGGAGCTACCCTCAGTACGAGAGGACCAGGGTGGACAGACCTCTGGTGTGCCAGCTGTCCCGCCAGGGGCATCGCTGGGTAGCCATGTCTGGCAGCGATAACCACTGAAAGCATCTAAGTGGGAAACGCGCCCCAAGATGAGGTCCCCCACCGGGTGAACCGGGTAAGACCGCCGGGAGACTACCGGTTTGATAGGCGGGAGGTGTAAGCGCAGCAATGCGTTCAGCCGACCCGTACTAACGGTCGAGGGCTTGCCGTGGTGCGGAGAGATTGGAGCCTCACATTTTCCAACTCGGTTGCAGGTGTCGGAATCAGCGGCCCTTTATGGGCCCTGCTTCAAGCCTCCTGGTGACTGGAGCGGCGGGGAAACACCCGGTCCCATCCCGAACCCGGCAGTTAAGCCCGCCAGCGCCGATGGTACTGGAGGGGCAGCCCTCTGGGAGAGTAGGTCGTTGCCAGGAGGCTTTTTCTTTTAGAACATTGCGGCGCAGGCTTTGCCTGCGCCGCAATGTTTATTTCGGCACCCACTTGACCGCATCAAACCCGATCCGGCGCGACAGGTACGGCTCAAAGGTCACGTCCGCCAGGGAGACGTAGTCGTCCCGGGTGCCGCGGAAGCGGTAAGTGCCCAGAGACACCCACTGGTTGCTGTATGCCGATTGGTTCACCACTTTCAAGGTGAAGCCATCCGCATGGGAAACCCAGTAGCGCGCTCTGGTAGAAGTAGCATTGCGACCGGGGATGTAGACAAAGACCTGATACCAACCTGCGCGCAGTCTGGGATACCAGCGAGCCCAGTTGTAGTTGGGCCGAGTGCGGTCGTTGTTGTAGGTCCAGAGCATCCGCCCGTTGTACCCCACGGAAGCCACCCGCCACCCGCTGGCGCTCCCTCCGGTGACAAACCCCGTATCGGTCTCGTCTACAATGACCGTCCCGGGCACCGGCGATGGGGGAGTCGGCGGAGTGGGGGTGCCGTCCACTTTCTGCCACGTGAGGCGCGCCACTGCAAATCTGGCGTTCTCATAGTATTCCATTCGGAGAGGGATCGTCCCGCCTGTCAGGTAAATATCCCCCACATAGGTCGTGATAGCCTGGTCCCGCCAGGCGTCAATGAGGAGGTGGTCGCTGACCCAGAGCCGCCCTCCGTCGTCTACCGTCATCGTGAAACGGTACATGCCAGCCGGTAGGCTCACGCTGCGCGTCCAGCGGACAGAAAAGCCATCGGCGTTGATGCCCGACGCCGGCGAACCGGTCCCCCAGTCAAAGTTGATCTGGGCGTCCTCCCGAACCAGGGCCGGGTCTCCTTCCAGGCGCGGGTTGTTGAAGTACTCCGCGCGCCAGTTCACCATAACAGTCTCAAACGAAAACCGCAGAAGGGCATCTCCAGTGCGCTCGTAGTATTCCACGACGACATAGTGAAGGCCAGGGGTCAGTTGTCTTTCGGCCGTGAAGGTCAGCGGCGCGTGGTCGTACCAGCCATTGATAATCAGCACACCATCCAGCCAGACCCGCACGCCATCATCGCTGGTAGCGGTGAAACGATAGGTGGCAGTCGTGGTTACTTCCAGGTAATTGGTCCAACGAGCCGAGAAGTAGTCGGCGTTCACGTTGGGATGGGGGGAACCCGCTCCCCAGTTGTAGTCCAGCCCTCTGCCAACCCCCGGCTCGGGGATCTGGTGGACCGGCGCGCCGGAAAGGTCTATGTTGTTCCAGTAGGAGGCCTGCCAGGTGTACCGCCATGCCGTCGGGGGAGAAGCGGGAGGAGCGGCAAGGGTCGCCTGGGCACTCAGCAAAAGGCCGATCAGGCCGATGCACAAGATTTTCCACGTACGCATGATACCCTCCTTTTCAACTCTTTGCCTGCTCTATTATATAGACGTTCTCTGATGGGCAGAGTTCCACGGGGGTAGTAGGAAGTGGGTAGTGGGAAGTGGGTAGTGGGAAGTGGGTAGTAGGAAGTGGGTAGTGGGAAGTGGGTAGTGGGAAGTGGGGAATGGAAGGGTGATGGTGCGGATAAACCCCGTCTTCCAT
>CAKZOY010000153.1 GCA_937138275.1 uncultured Chloroflexota bacterium | reverse complement strand
TTAGCAACACGAAAATCAGTCATCAAAAGTTACACAATTGAGATACCCCTTACTCTACGCTATGAACCCCAAAGCCCTTCTAATCACCGACGGTATCATCCATCCGCCTCTCCTGGGCCGGGTGGCCCTGCGCCGGGCCCTGGCCGCGCTGGCGGGTTTCGCCTGGGAACAGGCCCGCTCTTTAGAGGTGCTGCCCTCCCGCCCGAGGAACTATGCTGCCCTGGTGCTCTATTTCCACCACGCCCGCATATCGGAGCGCGCACTGGAGGCGCTGGAACAGTTCGTCGCCGGGGGCGGGGGGGTGCTGGCCATTCATTCGGCCACGGCGTCGTTCAAAGAGACCCCTGCCTACTTTGACATCCTGGGCGGGAAATTCGTCGGCCATGGCCCGGTGGAACACTTTGAGGTCCGGCCCGTCCCCGAAAGCGGTCTCTTCGGCGACATCCCCCCTTTCACCGTCCGGGACGAACTCTACCGGCACGAACTACGGCCCGGGATCCAGGCCCATCTCGTCGCGGTGGAAAGAGGAGAGGAGGTGCCGGTCCTCTGGACGTACCGGTACGGCCAGGGGCGGGTGTGCTACGCGGTGCCCGGCCACTGCGCGGCGACGATGCGCCATCCGACCTACCAAGAAGTGCTTCGTCGCGGCCTGCTGTGGGTCTGCGGGAGGGAGGAGGGATGAAGCGCCTTCACCTGGGCATTATCGGCTGCGGCGAGATCGCCCGCTATATGGTCTGGATGGCCCATCTGGTTCCCGAAGTGCGGGTCGTGGCCTGCTGCGCCGACCGGCTGGAGCGCGCGGCGGCCTTCGCCCGCCGCCACCGCATCCCCCGCACCTGCGCCGACCTGACGGAAATGCTGGCCCGCCCCGATATCCACGCCGTCTACATAGCCGTTCCCCACGACCTGCACTACCCGATGAGCCTGGCCGCGGTGGAGGCCGGAAAGGCGGTCCTTCTGGAAAAGCCCCTGGCGCGCACGCTGGAGGAGGGCCAGGCTCTCGTCCGGGCGACGGAGGGCCACAAGGTGGGGGTGAACTACCAGTACCGCTACGACAGCGGTTGCTACGCCCTGGCCCGAGCGGTGCGCGCTGGCACCCTGGGGCGCGTCCATTCCATCCGCATCAACGTCCCCTGGCATCGGGAGGCGGAGTATTTTGAGCGGTCCCCCTGGCATCGGGCGATAGAACGGGCCGGTGGCGGGACCCTCATCACCCAGGGAAGCCACTTCCTGGACATCGCCCTCTGGGCGCTGGGGGAGAAACCGGCCTCTGCGATGGGCTACACGACCACTCCGGCCTTTGATGTGGAGGTGGAGACTTTGGCCCATGGGGTTGTGCAGACGGAGGGCGGGACTCTCATCAGCATCGTCTCTTCCATGGTCGCTGCGCGGGAGGGCGCGGTGACGATAGAGGTCTACGGCGAACGCGGGACGGCGGTCTATCGCAACCGCCCTTTCCCGTCGGTTCGGTTCATCGGCGTGCGGGTGCGCCGGGAGCACCCGCCGATATGGGGGATCCATGCCCTCCATCGCAGTCTGGCGGCCTTTGTCCGCTGGGTGCTCCAGGACACCCCCTTTCTCATTCCGGCCCCGGAGGCGTTGCCCGTGCTATCTGCGGTGGACGGCATCTACCGTTCTGCCCGGTCGGGGCAGCGGGAGACCATCATCCTTTAAAGGAGTCCGGCTATGAGACCACTTACCGAGAAACTGACCCTCTGGCGGAAAATCGGCTACGGCCTGGGCGACATCTACGGCGGGGGCTCGGGCGTCGTCATCAGTTTCTACTACCTGATTTTCCTGACCGACGTGGTGCGCCTACCCCCGGCCCTGGCGGGGACGGTTATCCTCATCAGCAAAATCTACGACGCCATCACCGACCCCCTGGAAGGGGTACTGGCCGACCGGACCCGTACCCGCTTGGGGCGGCGCCGGCCCTACCTTCTGGCGGGGATCCCGCTCATCTTTCTCTCCTTCTTCGCCCTCTTCTACCCCTACGCGATGGCTTCGGTGACCGCCCGCTTCGCCGCTGTTGTGCTGAGTTACCTCTTTTTCTCTACCGTCGTTTCCATCGTGATGCTCAACTACAACGCCCTGCACGCCGAAATCACCCTGGACTACCATGAGCGGGCCACCCTCAGTTCCGTCCGTATCTTCTTCTCTACCGTCGCGTCCATCCTTTCCGCCCTGCTGCCAATGGAGATTGTCAAAGCCTTCCCCGACGTCTATCAGGGCTACATCGCGATGGGCCTGGCGTTCGGGACCCTCTATGCCCTGCCCTTCATCGCCACTGTGGCGGCGGTGCGGGAGCGGCCGGAGTTCCAGCGCCCGCCCGAACCCTTCCAGTGGCGGCGGACCTTCTTAGACCCGTTCCGCAACCGCACGTTTGTCTACTCCCTGCTGATGTACCTCTTCGCCTTCGTCGCCATAGATACCGTCAGCACCCTTGTGGCCTACGTGGTCAAGTATTACCTGCAGCGGGGCGGTGAACTCAGTTTCATCAACGGAACACTGCTGGTGGCCCAGGTCATCTCCCTGCCGTTCTACGTGGCGATCAGCCGACGCATCGGCAAGAGCCGCTGTTACATCATCGGATTGGCGATCTGGGCCGGGATGATGCTGGTCAGCCTGCTGCTGGCTCCAGGCCAGGCGCCGTTCTGGGTCTACCTCTTCGCCGCTATTGTCGGCCTGGGCACCGGCGGCATCGTCGTGATGATGTACGCCATCTTCCCCGACATCCCCGACGTGGACGAACTGGTCAGCGGCGAGCGCCGGGAGGGGATTTACTCCGCCCTGGTCACCTTCATTCGCAAGGTCAGTTCCGCCCTGGGCATCTTCCTGGTCTCCAACATCATCGGCTGGGCCGGATACGTCCCGCCCATCCACGAGACCGTCGGCGGCGTCACCCGCCTGATAGAACAGACCCAGAGTGCAGGGTTCCTGCTGACCCTGCGCCTGACGTTTGCCTTTTTGCCCGTCATATTGCTCACGGGGGCGGCGCTTTTTGCTTTTCGTTTCCCCCTCACCCCCGCCCTGCACTGGCGCCTTAAGGAATACTTGGACGCCGTCCGCCGGGGCGCGCCCCCACCCGAAGACGGCGCCGAACTCCGGCGCATCCTGGTCGGCCAGTAACGCCCTACGCAACACCCAATACGCAACGCGCAATACGCACCACGCCTGGAGGCATCCATGTCCACCGTCCACGTGCAGCCCGAATACCAGATTCGCCCCCGGCGAACTCCCCCGCCGGATTATCCGACCGAACCGTCCCCGGACTCCTTCCGGGAGACGCCGCTCCTATCCACCTACGAGGAGCGTCGGCAGGAATTTATCGCTCACGTTCTGCGCAACCCCGCGCCTCTCAACACCAAACCCGTCTGGTACGAACTGGTGCGAATGGCGGGAGGCGGGCAGGCCCACGAAGGGATTATCCACGCCGCGCTGGACTTCATAGACGCCCGCAAGGACTGCGCCGACTTTGTCCTGCACAGCATCCTGCGCATGCTCTACCAGTTCGCCCAGATGGAAAGGTCGCCGTTCCCCATCCGTCATCCTCTTTCGGAAGACCTTCTCCGGCGCGCCCGGCATACCGTCCTCCATTTCAAGTACTTCCCCGACGAGCCGGGGCGGGATTCCATGTGCACCTGGACGGAGAACCACTACATCCTATTTGCGTCGGCAGCGTACCTGGCAGGCCAGATGTTCCCCGATGAGACCTTCCCCAATTCCGGAGAGACGGGCCGCCAGAAGATGGAGCGCAACCGTCCCCGCATCCTGCGCTGGCTGGACCTGCGCTTTCGCACTGGCTTCAGCGAGTGGCTTTCCCACGTCTACTACGACGAGGACCTGACCGCTCTCCTCTCCCTCTACGATTTCGCCCAGGACGAAGAGATCCGCCGCAGGGCCGAAATGGTCATCCACCTGCTGCTGCTGGACATGGCGCTGAATTCCTTCCGGGGCATCTTCGGATCCTCCCACGGCCGCGCCTACGAGAACACCAAGAAGTGGGCCGCCTGCGAGGGGACCACCGACACGATGAAACTGCTCTTCGGGATGGGCGTCTACTCCGGTTTTGATAACATGTCTGCCCCGGCCTTTGTCCTGAGCCGCTACCGCGTTCCCCCGGCCATAGAGGCCATCGCCCGGGATACGGAGCGCACCTTGGAGAACCGGCAGCGGATGGGCATCCGGATGGAGGAACTGGAGCGCTGGGGCATTCATCCGGATAACTTTGAGGACGGGATGCTCTACCTCACGCTGGAGGCCTACTTCCACCCGCGCACGGTTGTCAATACCCTGGATATATTTGACCGTTGCAACTGGTGGGAGAACGACTTTTTCCGTCCGGTCCAGCCCTATCGGGGCCTGCTGCGTTTCCTGCGGGCGACGGGAGGGTTATCGTCGCTGGCACACTTTCTGGAACGGGATATCTGCCGCAACCTGCGGGACGAGGTGAACATCTATACCTACCGCACCCCCGACTACATGCTCTCCACCGCCCAGGACTACCGTAAAGGCTACGGCGGCGACCAGCAGCACATCTGGCAGGCAACCCTCGGCCCGGACGCGGTCTGCTTCACCACCCACCCGGCCCGGCTGGAGGGGCGCTCCCCTGCCTACTGGACGGGCTCCGGCCTTTTGCCCCGCGCGGCCCAGTATCGGAATCTGGTGATTGTCGTCTACAACGTCCGGCGCATCCCCGCCCTCTACGTGCCCGTCCGTCATTTCTACACCCACGCCTGGCTGCCGCGGGAGCAATTTGACGAAGTGGTGGAACGGAAGGGTTGGATTTTCGCCCGCAAAGGGGAGGGATACCTGGCCCTCTGGTCCATGCAACCGTATTTCTGGAACGACGCGGGAGCGTCCTATCCCGGTATCTCCATCCGCAAAAACCCCGAAGATTTCGGCCGCGAGGTCATTGCGCCGGGTCGGCAGAACATCTGGATTTGCCAGATGGGGCGCCGTGCGGAGGATGGGGAATTCGGGGATTTCATCCGGGCGATCTGCGACGCGGAGCGAACGGCTGAGGGACTGACCGTCCGCTACCGCGCGCCGGGCCTGGGGCTGGTGCGCTTCGGCTGGGAGGGGCCGCTGGAGGTGAACGGGGCCGAAGTCCCTCTGCGGGATTACCCCCGCTACGACAATCCCTATATCCGGGCCCCCTTCCCTGCAGACGAAATCCGGGTTCGGGTAGAGGGCCAGGAGGAACTTCTGCTCCGGTGGGCGTGATGGCATCAAGGCCCGCTGCAGTTCAGCCCACGGATACAACTCCGGCGAGAAAGGGGGGAGATTTTATGGAAGGCCCGTTTGTGGTTCTGACCGGCGCCGGTATCTCGGCCGAGAGCGGTGTACCCACCTTCCGGGGACCGGATGGCCTGTGGCGTTCGTTCCGCCCGGAAGACCTGGCGACGCCGGAAGCGTTCGCGCGCGACCCGGCGCTGGTGTGGGAATGGTACGACTGGCGTCGCCAGCGCATCGCCGCCTGCCGGCCCAACCCCGCCCATCGGGTGCTGGCAGAGATGGAAGCAACCCTCCCCGATTTTACGCTCATCACCCAGAACGTGGACGGCCTCCATCAGGCCGCCGGAAGCCAGCACATTCTGGAACTCCACGGCAATATCTGGCGGGTGCGCTGTACCCGGTGCGGTCGGGTCTCTGAAGACCGGCGAGTGCCTTTACCCGAGATTCCCCCTCGCTGCCAGTGCGGCGGGCTTCTACGCCCGGACGTGGTGTGGTTTGGTGAACCCCTTCCCGCTGCCGTCCTGGAGGCGGCATGGGAAGCGGCCGCGCGGTGCCGCTGGATGCTGGTCATCGGTACCTCGGCGCTGGTGCAACCGGCGGCCTCTCTACCAGTGCTGGCTCACCGGAACGGCGCGCGCCTGGTGGAAGTGAACATCTCCGATACTCCACTTACCCATCTGGCCCACGAGGTCCTGCGCGGACCCGCTGCTCAGGTTCTCCCGACCTGGTGGGCATCCCGCCGCCCGCAGCAATGAAACACCTTCTCTGCGGGACGGATAGCGAATCCCCTGAGGGAAAAGCCGCCGCAAAAGGGCACGAACTCCGGCTTTCCGAGCACAAACGGCTCAAAGTGACCGCCCTGTTCCTCTCCAGCCCCATCTACGGGCTACCCCGCATTACCAGCGGCAGGTAGGAGCAGTAGGGCAAAAACCGCAGAATGAGCAATCCTTCCTCCCGCCCCACGACGTAGATGTAGCGACCGTCCGTATCTACGTCCATAACTCCCCCCGGCGTTTCATAGAAGCCCACCTCTTGGGGGGCGGTGGGATTCGTCACGTCTATCACGTGCAGGCCCCTGGCGCTTCCCACATAGGCGTACGAGCCATACACCGCCACAGCAAAGGTCTCATCGGGCAGAGGCAGGTAACCCACCGGAACAGGGGTCTCAGGGTTTTCCACATTGATAATGCTCAAGCCTCTTACATCTCCCCTGTTCGCTACATAAACGTACTCCCCCGCCACCACCACACTCCAGGCATTCCCCGGAGTAGCGGAGGAGCCGGTTTCCTCTGGTTGGGCCGGGTCGGTAATGCGAATGACGCGTAACCACCCGCTAAAATCGGCCACGTAGGCGTAATCCCCAGCAACGGCCACACCGACAGCCCATCCGGATGTGCGGTGGGAACTCACCTCATATGGACTG
>CAKZOY010000152.1 GCA_937138275.1 uncultured Chloroflexota bacterium | reverse complement strand
GCCGCCCCCACAAACCCCACTTTCCCCTTTTTTCACGGGCACGCTGCTCCCCGAAAAGGATTTGTTGCACAAGCCCACTCACAACACAGGTTTGCCCCCTCCCCTTTTCGGGGTATAATTCTATACGGAGGAACCCGATGCTGGTACGAGATCGGATGACCCCGAACCCCATTACCCTGCGGCCCAGCAGTGACCCTCTGGCCGGAGTGGCAATCTGCAAAAGCGGCGGCTTCTGCCACCTGCCGGTCGTGGACGAAAGCGGCCGCCTGGTCGGGATGGTGACCGAGGACGAACTGAAACTCTTCCTCGCTACCGCCCCGCCCCCCGGCGTGCTCCAGCGACAACATCGGGTGGAACAGGTGATGCGCCCGCCCGCGGTGACCGTCTCCCCCGACTATCCTCTGGAGGAGGCTGCCCGGCTGATGATCCACCACAATCTCAGCGGGCTGCCGGTGGTGGACGAGACCGGGCGTCTGGTCGGCATCATCACCCGCTCCGACATCTTCGCCCAGTTCGCCGAGACGCTGGGCGCCGATACTGCCGCCATCCGGGTCACCGTCCGGGTGCCGAATCGGCCCGGAGAACTGGCGAAACTGGCCGGACGCATCGCCGCCGTGGGCGGCAACATCTGCTCCGTCGTCTCCCACTCGCCGGGTCATACCGGCCAGATGGACCTGACCCTGCGGGTGGAAGGCGTGGACCGGGGGACATTGCTGGAGGCAATCCGGGACGACCCGCAGGTGGAAATCCGCCACGTCTGGGAACGGGGGATAGAAGAGAAATGAAGGGCCTGGTCTGGCGGGCCGGTGCGCTGATTCTGGCGGCGCTGCTGGCCGCGTGTCACGGCAGTGCTCCGGAAGGGAACAGCGGAGGCTCTCCCGATGGTGACCTCGCCGCGCTCTCTCAGTCCAGTCCTCCACCCCAGTCGCTGCTGATCCCCGGGGAAGCGGTGGAGGGGACACTGGAAGAGGGAGAGACCGACCGCTGGGTCTTCGCCGCGGTCGGCGGGAATCCGGATGACCCTTCCCTGGCGACCGTGGAGGTCTGGTTCCGCCCCAGTACGGCCTCCGGCCCCGAGGCGGCTCTCAAGGCGACCCTCATCGCTCCCGACGGCACCCTTCTGGTGGAACAGGAGGGCACGGTGACCCTCCCCCCGTATATCGTGGAGCAGGAACTTCCCCAGACCGGCTCTTATCTCCTGCGGCTGGACGGGTTATCCGGTACGCCGGGGCGCTACACGCTGCTGGTCACCCTCTCCGAAGAGCGCTTCCTGACCCGCCCGGAGGTGTACACCGGCGGGCCGCCCGCCGGATGGCCGTTGGAGGAACTTCCCTCCGGCGATCTCGGTTCGGGGTTCATCTGGCCGTCGCCCCGGCAGGCCATTTCGGGCTGGTACTTCCGCGACCCCTCTAACCCCCGCCATGTCGGTCTGGATATCGCGGCCGCGATGTACGATCCCATATACGCTGCGGCCGCGGGGGTTGTTTCCTTCGCCGATGCGTCTGGCGGGTACGGCAACCTGGTGGTGATAGACCATGCGGACGGGTGGCAATCGTGGTACGCGCACCTCTCCGCCTTCTCCGTGGTCGTCGGTCAGCGGGTGAATCAGGGGGAAATCATCGGCGCGGCGGGGAGTACCGGCCGTTCCTCCGGCCCCCATCTCCACTTTGAACTGCGGCACAACGGTGTGCCGGTGGACCCGCTGGTCTATCTGCGCCGGTAACCCATGCCTTTCCCCCACCGCCAGAGCGCCCCAACTCCACCCCAGACCAGCAACAGCGCGCATCCGCTCACCGCGATCCACTTGAGCACAGTAAACACCGGGGTCAGTTCCGCAACCACCGGCGTGGGGAAGGGGTACCGGGCCATCACCAGGGCCGCCGCGCCATTCTCCAGATAGTCCAGCATCAGGGCCAGGAACGGGAACAGATTGGCCCGTTGCCAGCGACTTCCGGCCGGGAATGCCCGTCGGTAGAGCCATCCGATGGCGGTGACGAAGAAGGCCGTATAGACCAGGGGCCAGACCAGGTCAAAGGTGAAGCGGGCCCGGACGTACGCCTGGCGGCCCTCGGGACCGTATACCTCCGCCATCCGGTACAGGTCGGCGGCCGAATACCCAAAGGTGGTGTCCGGCGAACCGACCTCCCCCGCATACCGCTCCACCTGGGCCGCCTGGTCCGGCAGGACGCGGAGGAAGAAGTACAGCAGCAGGGCCAGGGCAATGAGGACGACCCAACTGGCGGATAGACGTTGCAGGAACGCCGAGAGTCGTTTCACAGGTCCTCCTTGCGCCGGATGCGGTGCGGGAAGAGGCGTCACCCCTGCCCGTACTTCCCGGCTTTATCCATACGGGCGAATAATGCCCCCCTCCACCCAGAAGAGCGCTGCTCGTTCCCGGAAGGCCGGGCTGAACATCTCCGGGTCGGTGGCGGTCAGGATGGCCTGTTCCACCCGGTCCACTTGAGAGAGCAGGAAGGCCCGCCGCCGACTGTCCAGTTCCGCCAGTACTTCGTCCAGCAGCAGAACGGGGGCATCCCCTACTTTTTCCTTCATCCAGGCCAGTTGGGCCATTTTCAGCGCCAGGACTGCCGTCCGTTGCTGACCCCGCGAGCCGAAAATCCCCAGGTCCACATCGCCGACAATGAAACGCAGTTCGTCCCGATGGGGGCCAGTCAGGGTCATTCCCCGCTCTATCTCCTCCTGTCGCCGTCGGCGCAACTGTTGGAGAAATGCCCGCTCCAGGTCTTCGGCCGAGACGCCCGCAGGCGGGCCGTCGGGCATCTCCAGAGTCAGGGGCATCTGGTAGTTCAACCCCGGGGGGCGGGCGGGGTCAAAGTTTGGCTGGTACTCCAGCCGGAGCCATTCCTGCCCGCCGGTCAGTTCGGCGTGGACGGGGCCTACCTGGCGGGAGAGTTCGGCCACCAGACGGCGGCGCCCCTGGGCGACGACCACCCCGCTGTGTGCCAGTTGCTCGTCCAGCGGATCCAGTTGGGCTGGATCGCCCCCCTCTTCCGCCAGGTGGCGCAGGAGAGCGTTGCGCTGGCGCAGTGTCTCTGTGTACGTTTCCAGCGCGGCGGCATAGGCGGCGTCCACCTGGGAGAGGGTCGCGTCCAGATAGTCGCGCCGGCCGGCCGGTGGCCCGGCAACCAGGTCTATGTCCTGCGGCAGGAAGAGGACGACGTTCAGACACCCCGCCAGTTCCCGCTGCCGCCGGGGGCGACGGTCCACCCGGACGCTCTTCTGAAGCCGAACGTTGCCATTGGCGTTGGAGGCGAGGGAAAGGGCGATGGCAATCTCCAGCACGCGCTGGCGCTGGACTACCTCCGCCCGCAGGTGCGCGTAGGCCAGCCCTTCCCGCAGTGCCGCCCAGTGGATCAGTTGACGGTCCACCGCGGTAAGGGGCGAACGGCCCGTTGCCAGGTAGTAGATGGCCTCCAGGACGGTGGTCTTGCCCTGGGCGTTTCCCCCGACCAGCAGGACGGGCCGGTCGGGCCACTCTATCTCCAGGCGGGCGTAGTTGCGGAAGTTCTCCAGGCTCAGGTTTCGGATTCGCATCGGTTTGATTTTACCATGAAGGGCACGAAGGGGAAATACGGGGACGCCAGCCCGGGATTCACCGATCCCTGAGGGAGTCCAGAAACTCCCGGATCGCCGCGCCCACCTCAGCCGGGCGTTCCAGCGGCACCATGTGCCCGGCATCGGGGATGACGACGGAGCGGGCCTGGGGAAGCAACCGCTCCATCCGCCGCTGGGCCTGGGGGAAAAACGTCTGCGAATGCTCCCCCCGGACGATCAGCGTCGGCAGACGCAGGCGGGAGATGTCGCGCCAGACGTCGGTCGGGACGGTGGTGAAGATGCGCGCCTCCCACTCCGGCGGGTAGACCAGTTCCACGCCGCCGTCGGGGCGCTCCCGGGTGCCTGCCTCCACGTAGGCCCACAAACTCTCATCGGGCCAGCGAGCGAAGAAGACCTTGGTCCGGAAATACGCGAAGCAGTCCTCCCGGCTCGGCCATATGCGCCGACGGTACAGCGCCCCACGCACCAGCGACGGGCGCGGCTCCACCCCGAACCACCGCAGCAGGCGCGCCAGGAGCAACCAGTGCGGCGGCAGGATGACCGGGTCTATCAGCACCACTGCTCGGAAGAGGTCGGGGCGGGCCACTGCTGCCCACAATGTCATCACCCCACCCATGGAGTGGCCGACGCCGATAATCCCCCGCAGTCCCAGCCCGTCCAACTGGCGGACCAGGTCGTCGCCCAGGGGCCGCCAGCCGCGGATCTCCTCGGGACGACTCCCCGGCCACAGCGGCCGCGCCGGTAGCCCGATGACGCGGTAGCGGTCGGTGAGGGTCGCCGCCAGCGGGCGGTAGGTGCCCGGCGGAAATCCGTTGGCATGGGCGATGTGCAGGATGGGGCCGTCGCCCCCGAAATCATGGAAGGAAAGCACAGGCTCGGGCATAGGGCGTAAAAAGTAAAACGTAAAGCGTAAAGCGTAAAACGTAAAGCGGAACTCTGTGGCTCTCTGTGCCCTCTGTGTCTCTGTGGTGTGATCAAGTCCCGGGCAGAGTCCGATTTCTCCGGAAAACGACGAGTCCCCCGAGCCCCAGAAGGGCGGTCAGGCTGATGGCAGCGCCGATCCAGAGGGAGCGAGGCCGAAAGGCGAAGACCACCCGATGCTGCCCCGGTTCCAGGTACACGGCGCGAAAGAGCAGGTCGGCCGTGGCGATGGGGACTTCCTCCCCATCCGCCCACGCGCGCCAGCCGGGATAGTGGGCGTCGGTGAGCACCAGATACCCCGGCGCGGTCAAATCCACCTCCACCTCCACGCGCTCCGGTCCGTAGGCCGTCACCTGCACCGATTCGGGGCCTGTGGGGACGGCCTCCACTTCCGGCCCGCCCTCCACGATGACCTCCGTCATCGGGTCAAAGTCGGCGGGGACCTCCGCCCCCGCCCGGGCCCGATGGACGACGAACGCGCGCGGGAGCACATCCAGGTTCTCGTAGATTTTGACGTCGCCGGAATGGACGAGGCGAAAGCGGCCCCGGTCGGATAGGACGAGGGACTGGAAGGCCCCGGTCCGTTCGTCTATCAGGCTGAGGCCGCGCACGACCATCCGCCCCTGGGGGAGGGTCGCCCGGACGGATATGGAGACGGGCCGGGCGGGGCGGTCCCAGCGCAGCCGGACGGCGTAGTCGTTCCCCTCCGGCCGCCCTGGCCAGAAGTGCCCGCCGACGGGCGCCTGCGCGTGGGCGACGTCCGGCCCGTAGATTCCCTCCGCGGTCTCCCTGCCGGCCCGCAGCGGGAAGCGACGAGTCGCGCCATCGGCAAAGGCGACCGTCACCTCTCCCACCTCCGTCCCATCGGGCAGCGCCGCCGCGCCGTCCAGGTAACTGACCAGCCCCACCGCGGTGGCTTCAAACGGCGGGATGTAGGCCACTTCCGCCCCGTCCCCCGCCGTCAGGCCCGCCCCGAACTGGAGGTCGTAGAAGACGTTGTCCAGCCAGGCGTCAAAGACTTTGTCCGTGATGATGAAGCGGACGTTCAGAAGGCTCAACCAGCGCCCATCGGGGATGGCGCGCAGGTTCTCCCGGAGCCGCCCGTCTATGGAAACGGACTCCGCGGGCAGGAAGGCCCGCCCCAGGGCGACGTAGCGGGCCAGGGGCAGTACCCCGCCGTCGTATCCATCCACCGCCGGGACGCCGAAGGCCAGGGGCAGGTTGGGGGAGAGGACTTCCCGTCCCTTGGCGGCGATGAGCAGCTGGTAGAGGGCGTCCGGGCTCAACTGCGGGCCGTAGATGACCTCCAGTTCCCCCCTGTCGCCGGGGTCAAAGGCCAGCGCGGAGATGCTGAGGAAGCGATCGGGGGGCAAGCGCCCCTTCCCGGCCGCCAGGAGGTGGGCATTGGCCGGGCGGAGGGAGGTGTACGACTCCGGAGCGGTGGCCTGCGCGTGGGGAAGCGCGCGGGCGGAGAGGGCCAGTTCGGCCACCAGCAAGGCCGTCAGGCCCAGAGCCGCGGGGTGGGGGAGGCGGCGCCCCAGGGCCAGCAATCCTCCGGCCAGCGCCGCAGCCCCCAGCCAGAGCGCGATAGTGAGCCCGTTCGCCCGTCCTCCGATCGCCCCCCAGAGGAAGAGGACGGCCAGTAGACCGACGCCGAGGGCCCACTCCCGCGCGGTCGGACGCCGCGGGTTCCTTCGCAGAGAATCCACCCCCGCTCCTGCCATCAGGGCGGCGCCGAGGGCCCAGAGGGCCAGCCAGCGGGCCGGGACCCGGAAGTGGGCAAACCCCGGTACGAAACGGGCCAGAAGCAGGTAGATGGGGTTGTAGAGGCCGAGGGCGAGGAAGAGGCCGAGGAAACACAGCCACAACGGGATTCGGGGTTCGGGGTTCGGGGTTCGGGATTCGGGACTCGGGACTCGGGATTCGGAGTTCGGAGTTCGGGACTCGGGATTCGGAGTTCGGAGTTCGGAGTTCGGGATTCTGGGCTTATAACCTGGAGTTCGGGGATCAAGATTTGTGGTTTGCGGCTCAAACTTCCGACTTCCGACTTCCGACTTCCGACTTCCGACTCCCGACTTCCGACTCCCGACTCCCGACTTCCGACTCCCGACTTCCAACTTCCGAATTCCGAATTCCGAATTCCGAATTCCGGCATACAGGGC
>CAKZOY010000151.1 GCA_937138275.1 uncultured Chloroflexota bacterium | reverse complement strand
CCGACTATTTCCCCCCCTGGCCTTTTGTGGTACAATGTACCCCGAACACACTCAACACCCCCGTCCCCAGAAAGGAGGCCACCATGTCGGACGGAGTCTGGTCGTATCCTGTCGTGGAGCGCGGGAGCAAGTTGGGCATCCACGCCATCGTGCCCGGCGAGACCATTCCATATCTGCGGCGTCTGCTGGAAAATGGCAGTCGCTTCCCGGTGATTAAAGCGGTGGATAACCTGAGTTTGCTCGCCGATGTGAAAATCCTCTCGCCCCAAACCATCACCATCGGGCGGGTAACTTCGTCCATAGAGGCCGCCCCCAACATTATGGGCGCCGACCTCAACCAGATTGCCGATTCCCTTGTGCAGTTGGTCCTCAACAAAATTGTTGTCAGTCCCGAACTGCAGGGCGGGAGGGTAGTGGATTACTGGGAAATCTGCAACGAACCCGCGCCGCCCGGCGTGGCGGGCTACCGGCGTCTGGCCGAACTGATGATGCTCTGTATGCAAAAGGCCGAGCGGTACGGCCTGAAACTGGGCATCTTCGCCTTCAACGCCGGTACGCCGGAATGGGCCGAGATGATCGCCATGGTGGAGACGGGGGTCTTCGGCCGCGCCTGCCAGGGAGGGCACATTCTGACCCTCCACGAGGGCACTTTCCACGACTGGCCCATTGACCACTGGTGGGGTCATCAGATCCCCGGTTCGCCCGTCGTCGCAGGAGCCGGTGCCCTTTGCTTCCGATACCGCTACCTCTACCATCTCCTCAAGATGCGGGGGGAAGTAATCCCGCTGGTGGTCAGCGAATTCTACCCCGTCCGGGCTGGTGGGCCGTACACCGGTTATCCCCCCGAAGAAGTCACCCGGCGGGTGGCGTGGTATGATGCCGAGGCCAGCAAGGACTATTACCACTGGGCGTTCTGTCCCTTTACGGTGGGACCCTCTCCGGGGTGGGAACACTGTGACTACGCCTACGCCTATCCCAATTTGCTCAACCATATGATCGCGGTGAGGAATCGGGGAAACGCCCGCCCGGAGCCCGCCATCCCCCACGGACTCCCCCGGGAGCAATATCCGCGCACGTACGTTCTGCTGCACCCCGGAGCGGGCAAGGAATGGGTGGAGGCGATTCTCTCCAGCGGCGCCTGGGACCGCTACCGCTGGACCATCGGCGGCAGTGCCGACGATGCCGGGATCGGTGCCCTGAACGTCCGTACCGTCATTGCAGTCAATCCTGCCCTGTGGCCGGGAGACCTGGCCGCGTTCTTCCAGACCCATTACCCCGGCATCCGGTACATCCCGATTCAGGCCGCTACCCCTCAGGAACTGGCTAACCAGTTGCAGAACCTGAACGTATGAGGTACCCGATGATCGCGCGCGTGATTCTGATCCGCCACGGACAGACCGCCTGGAACCGGGATGAGCGCATCCGTGGGCAGAGCGACATCCCGCTGGACGAGACTGGGTTGGAGCAGGCTCAGGCCACAGCCCGCTACATCGCCGCCCGCTGGCCGCTCACCGCCGTCTACGCCAGCCCACTCCAGCGGGCGATGGCCACCGCCCGCGCCATTGCCGATGCCCAGGGATTGAAAGTGCAGCCCCTGAACGGCCTCTTAGACCTCAGTTTCGGCGAATGGGAAGGGTTGCCCATCCCGGAGGTTCAGGCCCGCTACCCCGACCTCTGGCGGGCGTGGATGGAAGCGCCCCACACCGTCCATTTCCCCGGCGGTGAGGGTCTGGACGACGTCCGGGAGCGCTCTATGGCCGCGCTGCGGGACGTGGTCAACCGCCACTCCGGCGAGACGGTGGCGATGGTCGCCCATCGGGTCGTCAACCAGGTCCTGCTCTGCGCAGTGCTGGGCCTGGGCAACGACCACTTCTGGCAGATCGGGCAAGACACCTGCGCGGTCAACGAGATAGAATGGAACGGTCGTTTCTACCGACTGACGTTGATGAACGACACAAGTCACCTCTGGCGGCCTCTGTGACGGCCGCGGAGGAACCGGACGCAGAGGTTCTGGCGGAAATCCTCCGCGTCCTGGCCATGCGCGCCGACCGCCTGACGCCGGAGCGGATAGAGTCCGTCCTGCGGCGGCATCCCCGGCCCGGCGGCGGCCTCTATTCCCGCGACCAACTCCTGCGCGCCTACCGCCGCCTCTGCGCTGCCGGACGGATGGAATTTGACCCGCGCCTGGCCCAGGCCCTGAGCCGCAAGCCCACCCGCACCATCTCCGGCGTCGCCCCCGTATCCGTGCTCACCCCACCGCACCCCTGCCGGGGGGAGTGCCTCTACTGCCCGGCCGTCGCCAATGCCCCCAAGTCCTACCTCCCCGACGAGCCGGGAGTACAGCGGGCCATCCGCTTCCGCTACGACCCCTTCGCCCAGACCGCAGGCCGCCTGCAGGCGCTGGAGAACATCGGCCATCCCACCGATAAAGTGGAACTGATCATCCTCGGCGGCACCTGGTCCGATTACCCCCGCGACTTCCAGGAGTGGTTCATCCGCCGCTGCCTGGACGCGATGAACCGGCAGGACTCGCCGACCCTGGCCCTGGCCCAGGCCCTCAACGAGACCGCGCCCCACCGCAACGTCGGGCTGGTGGTGGAGACCCGCCCGGATTGCATCACCCCCGACGAAGTCCGCTGGCTGCGGACGCTGGGTGTGACCAAGGTGCAGTTGGGCGTGCAGAGTCTGGACGACGAAATCCTGGCCCTGAACCGGCGCGGCCACACCGTCGCCGAGACGCGCGCGGCGGTGCGGCGGTTACGTCTGGCTGGCTTCAAAATCGTCCTGCACTGGATGCCCAACCTCTACGGCGCCACCCCGGAGCGGGACCTGGAAGACTTCCGGCGGTTGTGGGACGACCCGGCGCTCCGCCCCGACGAACTGAAAATCTACCCCTGCCTGCTCCTGGAAGGGACCGGCCTCTATGACCTCTGGCGGGAGGGGAAATATCAGCCCTACGACGAGGAGACCCTCATCCGGTTGCTGATGGCCTGCAAGGCGATGGTCCCGCCGTACGTGCGCATCAACCGCCTGATGCGGGATATCCCCGCCCCGGACATCGTCGCCGGGGTGACCCGTTCCAACCTGCGGGAGGTCGTCCGGGAACGGATGGCGCGGGAGGGGCTGGAGTGCCGCTGTATCCGCTGCCGGGAGGTGCGCGGGGAACCGGTGGACCCCCAGGCGCTGACCCTCACCGTCACCACCTACGAGACCGACGCTACGGTGGAGCACTTCCTGGCCAGCGAGACGCCGACCGGACGTCTGGCGGGCTTCCTGCGCCTTTCCTTCCCCCAGGTGGAGCCGGAACTGGATGAACTGCGGGATAGCGCCGTCGTGCGGGAACTCCACGTCTACGGGCCGGCGCTGGAGTTGGGCCGACGGCGGGCCGGACGGGCCCAGCACATCGGATTGGGCACCCGTCTTCTGGAGACAGCCGTCGGGATGGCCCGTCGGGCCGGATACCGACGACTGGCGGTCATCGCCGCGGTGGGCACCCGCCCGTACTACCGGGAGCGGGGATTCCATCGGGAAGGCACGTATATGGTGCGGACTCTGGAGGAGGGATGAAAAGTTACCGCAAGGAACTCTGGTTCAACGTCCCCACGCGCCGGGCGTTCATCAACATCACCCCGCAGGTAGAGGAATGCGTCCGGGAAAGCGGAATCCGGGAGGGGCTCTGTCTGGTCAACGCGATGCACATCACCGCGTCGGTCTTCATCAACGACGACGAGGCCGGACTGCATCGGGACTATGAGCGCTGGCTGGAGGAACTGGCCCCCCACGAGCCGATCACCCGGTACGACCACAACCGTACCGGCGAGGACAACGCCGACGCCCACCTGAAGCGCCAGATCATGGGGCGCGAAGTCGTCGTGGCGGTGACCAACGGACGCCTGGACTTCGGCCCCTGGGAACAGATTTTCTACGGCGAGTTTGACGGTCGGCGCCCCAAGCGGGTGCTGGTCAAAATCATCGGGGAGTGAAGTCCTATGCCGCGCAACTTCTGGGTGGACATCGCGGGCTGGGCCGGGGTGCTGGCCCTTCTGGCGGCCTACTTCCTGGTCTCCACCCGTCGGCTGGAGGGGGATTCGCCCCTCTATCAGGTGCTCAACGCGGTGGGCAGTCTGCTCCTGATTGTGAATTCTGCCTACTACGGGGCCTTCCCGTCCGTGGGGATCAACGTGGCCTGGATCGGGATCGCCCTCTACGCCCTGGGCCGAAGAGGTCTCCAATCTGTCGCCAGAAGCAACCATTGAGGAAGTCGTCCTGATGAGTACCCTCTCTCCCTTCCTGACCATCATCATCCCGGCCTACAATGAGGAGCGCCGACTGCCGACGACGCTCCCGCTGGTCGTGGACTTCGCTGAAAAGCAGGCGTATCCGGTGGAAGTCATCGTGGTGGATAACGCCAGCACCGACCGGACGCCGGACATCGTTCGGGCGGTGATGGCGGAGCATCCCCTTGTCTCCCTGCTCTACCAGCCCATCCGGGGCAAGGGCGCCGCGGTGCGCAAGGGCATGCTGGAGGGCCGCGGGGAGTACCTGTTCATCTGTGATGCCGACCTCTCCATGCCCATTGACCAGGTCTCCCGGTTTATGCCCCCCGTCCTCTGGGACTACGACGTCGCCATTGCCTCACGCGAGGCCCCTGGCGCGCGCCGGTTCAACGAACCCTGGCACCGCCACGTGATGGGCCGCGTCTTCAATACCACTGTGCGCCTTTTGGCCGTCCCCGGCATTCAGGATACGCAGTGTGGCTTCAAATGTTTCCGCCGAGAGGTGGCGCGCGATATCTTCTCCGTCCAGGTGCTGGACGGCTGGGCGTTTGATGTGGAGGTGCTTTACATCGCCCGTCGGCGCGGCTACCGCATCGTGGAGGTACCCATAGACTGGTACTACGGCGAGGGGAGCCGGGTCAGTCCCCTGCGGGATTCCTGGAACATGTTCTGGGAGGTGGTCCGCATCCGCCGCAACGGGCGCGCGGGGCTCTATGACCGGAAAACGGGAGATGCACCCTGACCTTCGGGAAGAACAGGCCCTGTGGGCCCAGGGCTGCATCCGGGTCGCCGGTCTGGACGAGGCCGGGCGCGGCGCGTGGGCGGGCCCCGTCTGCGCTGCGGCGGTCGTCCTCCCGCCGGATCGCCCCGACCTGCTCACCGTTCTGGCCGACGTGCGGGACTCCAAGCAACTTTCCCCCGCCCAGCGGGAGGCCCTCTATCCCCGGATTCGGGAGGTCGCCCTGGCGGTCGGGGTCGGTTGGGCGGAGCCGGCGGAGGTGGATGCCCTGGGGATTCTGGAGGCGACCCGCCGGGCGATGGCGCGCGCCGTCGCCCAACTGGCGATAGGGGTGGACGCGCTGCTGATTGACCACATCTCTTTGCCCGATATTCCGCTTCCCCAGTGTTCCCTGTCCAGAGCGGATGCCCGCTGCCTCTCCGTCGCCGCGGCCAGCATCATCGCCAAGGTGGAACGGGACCGCCTTATGGTGGCCCTGGACCGGGAGTATCCCGGCTACGGCTTTGCCGTTCACAAAGGCTACGGCACCCTTCAGCACCGTCAGGCGCTGGCCCGGTTGGGGCCATCCCCCATCCACCGCCGCACCTGGAAGCCGTTTATGCAGGGGTAGTTATAGGTTTTGGCGCTGACAGCCTTCGGCCAAGAGGGTGTTGAATCTCGTAAAGTCGTATCACC
>CAKZOY010000150.1 GCA_937138275.1 uncultured Chloroflexota bacterium | reverse complement strand
GGGGTTTTGCGGGGCGGCGGCTTCGCCGCCGCCCCGCAAAACCCCATTTTTCTCCCCCCTCCCCGTGGGGTTGTAGAGGGCGGACGGATCGTCCGCCCTCAACGGGGAGGGGGTAAGAGGGAGGGGCAAATGAAACCGGCATAGAACTGGACGATCAGGTTTATCACTACCTACGGAGTGACTACCGATAAATCGGGAGTCCTGGAAAAAAAGACCCGACCGGTCCTCCTGGACCGGTCGGGTCGCGACGGGCGGTCGTCTGTTAGAAGGAGGAAGAGGAACTGGGAGTCGCGGAGGGAGTCGGCGTAGAGGGGGTGGAACCCCACCAGCGAGGGCATCCGCGCAGGCCCCGACCGAATCCCCGGCCGAAGCCGCGTCCCATCGGGAAGTAGCCCTTCTCCAGCCCCTCCAGGAGCCAGTCGGCCTGCTCCTGCGTGATCCGCCCGTCCTGGACGGCCTGCTGGATGGCTTCCTTCATCTCCTGGACGCGCGCGGCCTGCATCGCATCGTACACTTCCTGAATATCCACGCCGCGGGCCTCCGCAATTTCCTCCAGAGTCTTGCCGGAACGCAGTTCGGAGAAGAGTTGCTCCGGGGTCAGACCCAGCGCCTCCGCGGCGGCATCAAACACTGCCCAGAAGTGCCCGAAGCCACCGCCCAGGCCGAATCCGCGCCCCCATCCCCGCCCGAGGCCCAGGCCGGAGCCCGCCCCCGGGGTCGGCGTAGGAGGCGTATTTCCCTGGGCAAAGACAGGCGCCACCATCAGCAGGCCCACCAGACCCAGCAACAGACCGACACCCAGAACTCGCTTGACGTTCATCCGTACCTCCTGACCAGCAAACTCAACCGGCATCTGCCGATTGGCAACCATAGCATACCCGGAAAGTGTGAAGAAATTGCGAAGACCCCGTGAATCTTTTGTAAATTCGGGCGGCATTTGTTTCACCGCAGAGACGCAGAGGGCGCAGAGAGTTCTTGTTTTTCTGTGTTTCCTCTGCGTTCTCCGCGCTCTCTGGTCTGAAAATAAACTGCGGTGTTCGGCTCACAGGTAGTCACTCTGGTGAGTAGTGATTTGGGCAAATGCCCCCTCACCCCCCTTGGTCCCCCCTCTCCCCTATATCTCACCGACTTCTATCTCCAGCGCCTCCACT
>CAKZOY010000149.1 GCA_937138275.1 uncultured Chloroflexota bacterium | reverse complement strand
CCATCTGCAGCTGGCCCGTATGTTCGCCCACCAGCCGGAGGCCCGGGCGGTGTGGTGGATGATGGCTGCCGATGAGGAGTTCATCCGCTCGCAACTGCGGGAACATTTACTGCGCCTGAATCAACTGAGAACGCCTGCCTGGCGCCGGACCGTGGAGGCTCGCCCATTGGCGTAATCACAGCATGCGTTGCCATCTGCGTGGTTTTCGTCATATTGGGGCGGAGTCGCGGAGCGACCCTGCTCGCGGGCGGGGAATCCGCAATACCGCCTTCTCCAGTTTCTTTCTGGGCTGGGCGCCCATCCTGGGCAAAATGGCCTATGCCCAGGGCGTCACCCCGTTCACGTTGGCGTCTTTCCGCACTCTGGTAGCCGTGCTTCTGCTCTGGGCCTGGTATCTGCTCCTGCACCGGGACTGGCTGAAGAACCTCCATTGGAAGGAACTGATCGGGTGCATCGCCGTTGGTGCGGTCAACGGCATCGGCTCGCTGCTCTATTACTCCGGCCTTTCCCGCCTGGATGCGTCGCTGGCCTCGTTTCTGAACACCCTCTACCTGCTCTGGGTGGTGCTCTTTCTGGCTGCCTCGGGTCAGCCAGTAGGGCGGCTCACGCTGATCCGGATGGGGTTAGCGATCGGCGGCGTATACCTGCTCACCGGTGGGAGCAAGGGAGAGCCCAACTGGCTGGGCGCGATGCTGATGGTCGCCTCCGCGGCGACCTTCGGATGGCATCTGGTGATGGGGCAGTGGCTTCTGGCCGATGTTTCCTCCCAGACCGCCACTCCGTATATTCTGACATCCATGGCGGCGACGGTGGGGCTGGCCCGTATCCTCCAGGGGAAGCCGGTGGAGGTCATCTCGCCGGAGGGATGGGGAGCGATCGTTGCGCTGGGGGCGACTACGGCCATCTCTCGCCTGCTGATGTTCGCCGGGTTGCGGCGGTTGGGCGGCATTGAGACGGCGCTGATCAGTCTGCTGGAACTGGTGGTTTCCCTGGGGCTGGCCTTCCTGCTTCTGGGGGAACGGATGGCGCCCCTGCAATGGGGGGGCGGCGGCATTCTGGTCTTCAGCATCCTGCTGGGAGCGCGAGAGGAAAAACCCCGACGGCCTACGATTCCGGTAGGGGCAGCAAAATATGAACGGTAGTTCCGGGAAGCCGGACCTCGTCCCGTCCTTCGCTTTCTATCCAGATTCTCCCTTTGTGCGCCTCAATGATTCCCCGGGCTAAACTCAGCCCTAACCCCAGTCCGCCCCCTTTGAAAGCGGTCTTGCTGGAGTGGTGGAGGATCGTCTCTTCAATCACGTAGAAGCGATCAAAGACCCGCTCGCGGTCCTCCGGATTAATTCCGATCCCCGTATCCTGAACCTTCAGGTGGACGGTGTGGTCCACCACCCGGCCGGAAATGCGGATGGTGCCGCCATCGGGGGTGTATTTGACGGCATTGCTGACCACATGCCAGATGGCCTGATAGAGCCTCTGGGGGTCGCCCATCACGGTCGGGAACTGCTCCGGTGCATCCACTTCAAATGTTAATTTCCGTTCGGGCCCCAGGCTGCGGATGTTGCGCACCACGTTCTGAACGAGGGTGCCCAGAGGTACCGGACTGATGCTCAGTTCCAGTTTGTTGGCTTCAATTATGAAGACGTTGAGGATGTCGTCCACCACCTGGCTCAGACGGCGAGTGGCCTGGACGACCTGCTCCAGCAGGTGGCGGGGGCTTCCTTCCTCATCGGGGCTGCCGGGAATGTCCGGTATGGAAAGCAGAATCTGGGTGTAGCCGTAAATGGCGGTCAGTGGGGTGCGCAGTTCATGACCGGCCAGGATGATGAAATCCGTCTTCATCTGGTCCAATTTCTGGAGTTCCGCGTGAGCCTTCTCCAGTTCACGGATTTTCTGCTCCAGCCGCTCCACCAGGCGGCGGCTGTATTCTACCAGGTAATCCGTCTTTTCCTGAGGAGACTCAATGCTCTCCCGCATACCCCCCAGGAATGCATGCACCTGCTCAGGGAACCGGTCCACATCTATCGGTTTGGGAATATAGCCATCGCAGCCGGCAATCAGGGCCCGCTCCCGGTCTCCCTTCAGCGTTGCAGCCGTCACGGCGATGATCGGGACGTCTTTTAATTCCTCCAGCATACGGAGGCGGGTGGTCACCTCATACCCGTCCAGGCCGCTGATGTTGATATCCATCAGAATGAGGGCGGGACGCAGTTGCCGGGCGGCTTCCAGCGCAGCGATCCCGTCGGTGACGATGCGTACTTCAAAGCCCTCCGCTTCCAGAATTCGCTGTACCAGGCGGGCGCTGGAGGGATCGTCTTCCACATAGAGAATGCGTGACCGTTGTTCCCGATTCATTTTCTCCATTGCTCCAGTGATCTCCCGCAGGTACCAGGTCTCGCCACGCTCCGGCGACCTGTTACCCGTTTTCTACGGCTTCGCTAATTTCGCGGAGCAGTTCCTCGTCCGTAAAGGCCCCCTTTTGCAGCAGTGCCTGGATGTGCCCGATCAGCCGGGTCCGCTCTGCAGGTGTCAGTTCCTTGGCCGTGACGACGATGACCGGAATATTCTGGAGTTCCTCATCGGCCTGCAGCGCCTCCAGTACGCCGAACCCGTCTACCTCGGGCATCATCAGGTCCAGCAGGACAAGGTCGGGTCGCTCCTGGCGGATCAGTTCCAGGCCCTGGCGGCCGTTTTCGGCCTCAAAAATCTGGTAGGGGCCGCGGGCTTGAAGGATGCGCCGGAGCAGACGACGGGCACCGGGCTCGTCTTCCAGGATGGCGATCCGGCGGACCTCTCGTCCCAGCGATTCCAGGGAGCCCAGCAGACCCTCTTCGGGTGCCGGAGCAAGAGCCCGGGGGGCCTCCACGGTCTGAACCCAGTCCTCTCCCAGGAGGTGCTTCTCCACCGGGAACGTGTGCCCGGAGCAGTTCACCACGATCACTTCATCCCGCCGGATGACCCCTTTGCTCAGAAGTTTAAAGAGGCCGGCGAAGGCCATCGCGGCGGCGGGTTCCATGGAGAGTCCCTCCAGTTTGGCCAGTACATGGATGGCCCGAAAGGACTCCTCGTCGCTGACCATCTCAAAGGCGCCGCCGTGTTGCCGGATGACCCGCGTCAGGAAGGTGTACGCCGGGCCGGGGTCGCCGGTGGCGACGGTAATGATGCGGGTGCGGGGGTTGAGAACCGGCTCCGCCTTCTCCAGCCCCTTTTCGTAGGAGAGGACCATCGGGGCGCAGCCCTCGGCCTGGATGCAGGCCAGGCGGGGCATCCGGTCTATCAGGCCCATCCGCAGCAGTTCCTCAAATCCTTTCCAGACCCCCACAGGGCCCAACCCCCCACTGACGGATTGGATATACCAGTCGGGGGCGCGCCAGGGGGTGAGGCCGGGGCCCAGGTACGAAGCCAGTTGTTCGGCAATCTCAAAGGCGACGGTTTTCATACTCTCCCGCGCGGCGATGGAACGGATGCCGCGGTCCAGGTAGAGCCCGCGCCGCTGGGCGAAATCCGCCGCCACCCGCTTGGTCTGGTCGTAGGTGCCGGTCACTTTGACCACTTTGGCCCCGTAGATGGCGACCTCGCGCATCTTCTCGGCCGGCACCAGGCTGGTGAGAAACGCCCAGATTTTGATCCCCGCCAGGGCCGAGTAGGCGGCGTAGGAGATGGCGACGTTGCCGGTGGAGGCGACAGCCGCTTCGGTGACACCCAGTTCTTTCATCACGGAGATAGCAAGGGCGGCCTGGCGGTCTTTAAATGAACCGGTTGGCCCCTGGCGTTCGTCCTTGATGTAGAGTTGGGAGCAACCCAGCATCATCGCCAGATTGCTGGCCCGCAGGAGTGGCGTACCTCCTTCCCCAAGGGTCAGCCGGTGGGCATCGTTGCGCAGCGGGAGCAATTCCCGGTACCGCCACATCGTAGCGGGACGACGGGGGAGTTCTCGCTGCCATATCCGGGCGATTTGGGCATAATCGTAGATAACATCCAGCCAGTCGCCGTCGCACTGGGGGCAGCGCTCCAGGGGGCGGACGAATGGTTCGCTATAGTTACAGCGTGGACAGTGAAAGCGTGGGAATGTATCGGAATCGGTCATTTACAAATCCTTGTCGCCTCGCGGGAGATAGATTCCCCCCTCTTCTGAAAAGTCGGATTTTCATAGGCTTGCGCAGCAATTCGCCCCGCATGGGAAAGGGGTGGGGTGTGGGGTTTGTGGGGGCGGCGAAGCCGCCCCCACAAACCCCACTTTCCCTTATCTTGCGGG
>CAKZOY010000148.1 GCA_937138275.1 uncultured Chloroflexota bacterium | reverse complement strand
GGGGGCGCTAATATCCCCATTACCCGATTAAATCGTAAAGGTTCAACAATCGCCGCTTCGGTGGCATGGGTAGGTAGTTACGCCATAAAACTGAAATGCACCCTCAGTGACTTGCCTTCTGGACAGATGATGCTATAATAAGAGAGGGCGCGTAGCTCAGTTGGTTAGAGCGCCACACTCACATTGTGGAGGTCAGGGGTTCGAGTCCCTTCGCGCCCACCTTTAAATGGCACGGCCCGGAGAGAGACTTCGGGCGCGTGTTTTTTCAGACGCGTTCGGGTGAATGAGAGAGACGACTTCTTCCGTGATGCTGGATAGTTTCCGGCACCGCCTGCACCTGGACTGGGTGGTCAGCAACCTGCGCTGGCTTCTTCTGTTGGCAGTCATTCTCGTCAGTTTTCTGAACCCCGTTTACGGTTTTGGTGGATCCTCATCTCTCTCCCTCGGTCTGCTCGTCGGCCTTGCCGTTGCTTATAACCTGATTCTGACCTTCTTGCTGGCCTTTCATCTTTTCCCCTCCCCTCTCCCGGCTATAGCGCTGTTCATAGACACAATGCTGGCGGTCGGGCTGATGACGGTATCCGGAGGCCTGGACAGCCCGCTCCTTTTCTTCAGCCTTTTCCCCATCATTACCGCAGCACTCCGCTTTTCTTTCCTGACCAGCCTGATCGTCGCGCTGTTTATCATCATCGGATATTTGGGTTTGGGCTTCCTGAACCCTATCCCGATTCCCGTCGCCAATTTACTGCCCAAGATGGGGAACGTACTCATCATTCTGCTGGCTGCTGTGGTGACAGCACTGGTGGGCGAGCAGATGAAGCGGCGGGTGGCGCTAATGCGAAAGCAGGAGGAAGAAGAGGAACTACGCCGATTGCGCGCCCATCATCAACAATCCCGTTTGATTTTTGAACTGGCCAGCACGCTCAGTGCGACGCTCAACTACCAGCGGGTACTGGAAGCAATTTTAGACGTGGCGGAAATCGGTCTCCATGAACTGGAAAGGCAGGATATTCCCCTGGTGGGGCTGATCTTGCTTTTCCGGGGGGACCATCTCGCCGTCGCTGCTTCTCGCCACACCACCCGTCGCGACCAGCAGGTTATCCTGCAGGGCCGCTCCGGAGTTCTGGCCCAAACCCTGCAAACGGCGGAGCCCGTTCTCTGCCTCCACCCGGGAGAGGACCCGGAATTAGGGCGTTTCATCGCGTTTCACCAGTGTCGGGAGGCAATCGCTTTGCCCCTTCGGGCGGGGTTTGAAACCTTCGGCGTCGCCGTCTTTGGAAGCCCGAAGGCGGAGATTTTTACTCCGGATTATCAGGACCTCCTGGTAGCGCTCTGTAATCAGGGCGTTGTCGCGCTCCAGAACGCCCGTCTCTACCAGAGCCTGATGGAGGAGAAAGAACGCATCGTTGCGGTGGAGGAGGATGCGCGCAAGAAACTGGCCCGGGACCTCCATGACGGCCCCACCCAGTCCATCGCGGCCATTGCAATGCGGGTAAACTATGCCCGGATGCTCCTCCAGGAGCGCCCCGAGGAAGTCGCCAGCGAACTGGAACGGGTGGAGGAACTGGCCCGCCGCACGACCAAAGAGATTCGCCATATGCTCTTCACCCTCCGTCCCCTCATCCTGGAGACGCAAGGGCTGCGGGCGGCGCTGGAGCAGTACATCGCGAAACGGATGGAGACGGATCCGCTCCCCATCGTCCTGGAAGCGCCCGAAGGGGTGGACCGCCGACTGGATAAAGACCAGCAAGGGGTGATCTTTTATATCATAGAGGAGGCGATCAGCAACGCTCGCAAGCACGCCCAGGCCAACGAGATCCGGGTACGAATGCGCACACAGGGCGACCTTTTCGTCGCCGAAGTGGTGGATGACGGTGTGGGCTTTGACCCCCGCGCGCTGGAGAAAGGGTACGAAGAACGGGGCAGTCTGGGAATGCTGAACATGAAGGAGCGGGCAGAACTGGTGGGCGGGAAATTGACCATCATTTCCGCACCCGGTCAGGGGGCCACCGTGAGATTAGAGGTGCCGATGAAGGAGGAGTATGCCCGTTCCTGATCGGTGGCTGTGGCTGGGAGGCTCCGTCCTCATCGCCCTGCTGGCCACCTGGGCTACCTGGTTCCTCTGTCACTGGGGGCGAAGCCGCATATGGACAGAACGTCTGAGGGCTTCGCCCCTTTTTTCCCCCCTGCTTCAGGCGTTCCGATTCCTGTACTACGTGGGAGGGCCCTTTGCCGCCCTGTTGTGGGGCCAGGACGCAATCGTGGAGCGGTTACTGGGCCTTGAACCTCTGTCGCGCCTTTGGGGCGTTCCGACATCCCCGGATGAGAAAGTGGCCCTGTGGATGCAGGGGGTCCATGGCGTGGGGTGGGTTGTTTCCCTGGGAGTCCCCGCCTGGGTCATCCTGGCGCTGATCTGGTGGGCGGTTAGAAAGCAAAATGGGGGGGAATCCGACGGCTTATCTCGTTCCCCTTTGATCGCTTTAAGAGAGGCTTTCTTCCAGGAGAGCCACTGGATGTTCTACCGGAACGCTCCGGTTGTCACGCTGGGGACCTATTGGGGGACCTGGGCGGGGCTGATCCCGCTGATGCTGGAGGCGGGCCTGAACCCCTGGTGCTGGGCTGCCCTGCGAGACCCGAAGAAGCGGCCTGCGACATTGCTACGGGCCGGGATGGCTATCCTCAGCGCGGCCTTTTACTTGCAGACCGTGAGTCTCTGGCTGACCGTTCTCCTCCACTGGGGAGTCACCTGGGGAGTGGCGATGTGGGCAGCGACCCTGGAACGCCGCCGGGTCGGCGCACTGGTGGATCAGACCTGCTCAAAGTGAGAAGCGTCCACCACGAAGATCGTCGCCCGATGCTCCCCCGGCTCCGGGGGGGTACACGTCTGCCGTATTAGATTAATCACCTCGTCTACCTCTTCTGCCTCTGCCCCGACCAGAAGAGTCACGTTTCCCCGCCGCAGAAACCCGCCCGTGCTGGCGATCCGGGTCACCCGATAGCCTCGGGCTACCAGATTCTCGGTAACGGTCCCCGCATCTCCATCCCGCAGGATCACAATCAGCAATTTCATTGTCACACCTGCTCAAAGCGTTCTACGTTCAGGACAAAGACGGTCGCTCCGCCGACCTGAGTCTCTATCATCATAGGCTGCATCTCCGTCATCGTGACCTCCAGATGGATGGGAAGGTAGCGCATGTAGGGGCGACAAAGGGTACGGATTCGCTGGAGCAAATGAGGTAATCGGGCCCGGTCCAACCCGATGAGCAGGGAAGCGGTTGCTTCCTGCAGCAGGCCGCTGGTAGAATCTATCTGAGTGACGTGGAAGCCGTCCTTGACCAGCGTGCGGATGACCTCATCCGCCTGTCCGCCTGCCACAATCGCGATGACCAGTTGGTTGACGTGTTGCTCTCCCATGATGTTCTCAATTTTACCCGCACTTTTCCATATGCGCAACCCGCCGCACCCGATTTGCGCGCAATTCGCCCCGCATGGGAAAGGGGTGGGGTGTGGGGGTTGTGGGGGCGGCGAAGCCGCCCCCACAACCCCACTTTCTCCTTGACTTCGCGGGCACGCTGCTCCCCGAAAGGGATTTGCTGCACAAGCCCCACTACCAAATTGGGTTGACAATACAGAAAAAACCGGCTATAATAATTGTAGCACACCCCTTTGAGGAAGACCTTCACCCCCAAAGAGGCTCCCCCTCTTTCGGCACCGGATGCCATTCCTGAAAGGACCGTGTGACTTTCTATCCTGCGAAGGAGCGCGATGAACGAGTACATTATGGCCCCGGAAGAGGTTTCCCCCGAGACCATCAAGGCAGTCTTTGACGATGCCCAGATCGGCGCGACGCTGACCCCTGACGATAAAGTCTGTGTGGCCGAAGAGGGGATCAAGGTCTTCATCTCCGTGGAAGAGGACAAACAACTGCTGACCTACTTTCTGCTCTTCGGCTGGCGGCGCGGTACCAGCCTCCAGGACCAACTGGAACTGACCAACGCGTTGAACCAGAACGTCGTTCTCCTGCGGGCCTGGGCGTTTCCCGAAGGAATCGTCCTGGACTACTCGCTCCCCTACGACGGCGGGCTGTTGCCTCAGCAGGTCCTCAGCGCCTACCAGTGGCTTCGGCGGACGGCGATCTGGGGAATTCAACAGTACGACCAGAAGCGCATCGTCGCCTGAACCCCGGTTGCGTGACCTCGCGACGCCGGAGCAAACCCCCGGCGTCCTCGCCAGGGAATGATGGGGGTTGCGGGCAGTCCCGCTACCCGTAACCCCCGTCCTTCTGCAGACTCCCCCGCAGTTGACACCTGCCCGTTTCCGGCTATCATGCTCCCCGATGGTCACGGTTTCGCTTCCTTCATGGCCCTGGGATGTGGTACGCCAGATCGCCGCGGAGCGCGGCATCCAGGTCTGGCCCGTCGGCGGGGTGGTACGGGATATCCTGATGGGGCGCGCCCGCCACGACTGGGACTTCACCGTGGACCGGGACGCGCTGGAACTGGCCCGCGCCGTCGCCGATACCCTGGAGGGCGCCTTCTACCCGCTGGACCCGGAGCGGGATACCGGACGGGTGGTCCTCCGTTCCGGCGGGCGGCGGATAGAGATGGACTTCGCCCGCCTGCGCGGGCCCACTTTGGAGGCGGACCTGCGCGGCCGGGACTTCACGGTCAACGCGATGGCTGTCGGGCCGGACGGACGCCTGGTGGACCCCACCGGCGGCCTGGCCGACCTGCAGGCCCGTCGGCTGCGGGCGGTCGGCCCCGAAGCGTTTGACCAGGACCCGCTGCGGATGTTGCGCGCCGTCCGCCTGGTGGCCGAACTGAGTTTGCGGCTGGACGCCCAGACGGCCCAGTGGATTATCGGGCGGGCCGAAACGATCGCGCGCGCCTCCGCGGAGCGGGTTCGGGACGAACTGGCGCGCCTTCTTGCCGCCCCCGCCGTCGCCTACCACCTGCAACTGGCCGACGAACTGGGCCTGATGGCGCAGATTATTCCGGAGACGGCCCCCCTCAAGGAACAGCGGCAAACCCACCCCCACCGCTTCAACGTCTGGTGGCACACGCTGATGGCGGTGGAGGCAGCCGAGAACATCCTCCGCCGGTTGACGGGCGACCCTCCCCTCGCCGACTACACCGACGCCCCCACCCAGGCCTGGGACGATGTGAGATCTCTCCTTCAGCCCTTTGCCCTGATGCTGACCGCCCACTTCCGTCGGCGTCTGGCTGCCAACCGCACCCGGCGCGTGCTCTTTCTGCTGACCGTCTTCTGCCACGACCTGGGGAAGCCCCTGACAGTTACCGAGGACGAGCAGGGACGCCTGCACTTTTACGGCCATGAGGCCATCGGTGCGCGGATGACGGCGGAGCGGATGCGCGCGCTGCGGTTCAGCCGCGCCGAGACAGAGCGGGCCGCTACAGCCATACGCGCCCATCTCCGGCCCGCGCAACTGGCCGATGCCCCCGGCGGCGTGACCGGACGCGCCGCCTACCGTTTCTTCCGCGCCACCGGCGACGCTGGGGTGGACGTTGTTCTCCTGGCCCTGGCCGACCATCTCTCCATCTGGGGCCCCGATCTCCAGCCCGACCGCTGGGCCCGGCGGCTGGACGCCGCCCGCGCGCTCCTGGAACACTTCCTCGTACGCGGAAAGGGGGCGGCCGCGCTCCCCCCACTGGTCAGCGGGAGCGACCTGATGCGGGAACTGGGCCTGCGGGAAGGGCCGCAGGTCGGGAAGTTGCTGGAGGCCATCCGGGAGGCCCAGGCGGAGGGGGAGGTCACCACGCCAGAAGAGGCGCTCGCCCTGGCCCGCCGCCTCCTCCGGAAAGGGGACGGGTAGTTTTCACCGCAGCACGCGGAGGGCGCAGAGATTGGGGGTATCTCTGCGCAATCGGCGTTCTGGTAGTCACTCCGAATAAGTAGTGATAAATCCGATGGGCCAGTTCTATGCTGATTCCATTTGCTCCTCCCCCCTTGTCCCTCTCCCCGTTCAGGGCGGGCAGGACGTCCGCCCCTACGGCCCACGGGGAGGGGAGATTTTTTGAAGGGTTTTGGCGCTGGCGGCCGAAGGCCGCCAGCGCCAAAACCCCAAATTTTTCTCCCCCTTCTCCCCCGCCAGCGGGGGAGAAGGGGGGCGGGGGGATGAGGGGGTGCTGATTTCCGTCTGCGGAATGCGGGTTTTCACCAGACAATTGGTAAAAAGCACGTTACAGAGGACCAACCATCTTTGCGCAGCAGGGAAATATGAAATACCGCTACGATGAACTCACCTGGCCCGAGATGCGAGAGGCCATCGCCCGACAGCCGGTGGTGCTCCTCCCTTTCGGGACGGTGGAAGACCACGGGCCCCATCTGCCCATCAACACCGACAACGTCATCGTGGAAGCCATCTGCCTGGAGGCCGCCCGACGGGCACCGGAGGATATGCTGGTGATGCCCCTGGTGGCCTACGGCCTGGATGAGCACCACATGGACTTTCCCGGCACCGTGTCGGTGGATATGCAGACGCTCATCGCCTACGTCTCCGACATAGCGATCAGTGTGGCCCGCCACGGATTCACCCACATCCTCATCGTCAACGGGCACGGCTCCAACGCCTCCATCGCCGACCTGGCGGCCCGGCGCGTGGTGCTGGAGACGGGGGCCATCTGCGGCGCGGTCAGCCCCAACGCGGCCATTGACCCCACCCTGGCCGAACCGACGTTCTCGCAGATGCGCCGCTCCGGGCCGGGGGGCGTCGCCCATGCCTGCGAGTACGAGACGGCGATGATGCTCTTCCTGCGGCCCGACCTGGTGCAGATGGACAAAGCGGTGCGGGAGATCGGTCAGATCAAATTGACTTATTTCAACTGGGACCACCCCGAGCCCAGCGCGCTGGCCTGGCAGGACTGGTGGTCGCGGATGAGCGAAAGCGGCGTCTGCGGAGACCCCACCGTCGCCACGGCGGAGTTCGGCCGCGCCCTCTTTGAGACGACGGTGGAGAACTTCATCCGGTTCGTGCGGGAGTTCCGCACCATCCCAGTCCGCCCGCGGCGGGACCATCACTGACCCCGAAAAGAAAAGGGCTCGCCGCCCTCTGCGATGGCGGCGAGCCCTTTTCTTTTCCCCCTCTCAGCGCATCAGGCGGCGCAGGAGGGCCATTTTGTCCTCATGCACGGTGCGCCAGTCGTCCAGAAGAATGCCGCCGGTGTCGCCGGAGTTGGGGTTCAGGGCCCAGTAGAAGAAAATGCGGATGTCCTTCGCCAGGAGATAGTCCACGAAGGCATCCTGCCAGACTTTGTCCTTCCCCTTGTAGAACCCGCCGAACTCGCCGATCCCCAGCGGAAAACGCCCCGCCATCCGCCCGAAGTGGACCTCCCAGATCGGGGGCATATTCGCCGGGAAGTCCGACGCGTCAAAATAGGGCATATTGTACACATCCGGGCCGTAGGCGTGGGGCAGGTAGAGGATGCGCTCAAAGAGGTAGCGATCCGTCTCCGAAGAACCGGCATCGGGAGGAGGGAACAGCGGGTTATCGGGGGCCTGGGTCAAATTCTCCCCCCAGAAAGCGCTCCAGCCCCCATTGTTGGACTTGTTCCCCACCCCCTCCACCACCACCAGGATGAAGGGATTGACGTCGGTGATGGCTGCCGTCGCCTCCAGCGCTATCTCTCGCCACTCCCTCCAGGTCATCTCGTGGGGTTCGTTGCAGAGGTCAATGCCGATTATGTTGGGGAAACTGAGGGCGATCCCGGCCATTCGGCGCATGTCCTGAAGCCAGTCTTCTTTTGTGTACTGGTCACCGTAAGGGCGGCCCGGCAACTTTCCCCCGATCAGGTTCGGGTCATAGGTGTGGAAGTCCAGGAGGACGTACAGACCGGCCCGTTGTGCCTCGGTCAAAAAGTACAGCAGGCCATCGTAGGCGTCGTCGGGATAGTCCATCATTCGCGCCCACTGAGGGGTGGGGCGACCAGGGGTCAGCACGTGGGGGGATAGCGGAAGCCGCAGGGCGGTGAAGCCCAACTCCCGAATCTGGGTCAGGAAATCGGCAACCGCCCGCCCGACCCAGAGGCCGTGCGGGGCCCGGTCGGGGGTCTCCATGCCGAACCAGTTCAGCCCGTAGAGGGGGACCGGTTCGTCGCCCCGAAAGACCCCCTGGGGGGTTGCCCGGTAGGCCTGGGGCGGCGTCACCTGGTCGCAGAACTGGCCTCCGGCCTCCAGGTTCACATCACCGGCCACATATCCCACGAACCCCAGCGCGCGGGCCCGCGCGCAGGCCCGCCAGGCCAGTGCAGGGCGGTCGGCGGGGGCGTAGTCCAGCGCCAGAAGGGCCAGGCGGTCCCGGTACGGCAATGCCCGCGCGGGCTCCTGCTCGTGATACAGGTACAGGCCCCGCGCGAAATCGTACCCGGCGCTGAGATCTTCGTACAGCACCGCGTGGATATAGGGCGCCGTCTCGTCCAGAACGACAAAGCCGCGGTTCTGGACCAGGTAGCCCCCGACCTCCTGGCTGAGGCGGCGGATCAGTTCCACCAGGCCCTCCGCCGTTTCGGGAAAGAGTTCGGCCGTGTCCACCGTGTCCAGCAGGAGACCGGCGTATCCGGCACTGCGCAGGGTGCGGGCGCGGTCCAGGATCAGATTCTGCCACTGGGGACAACGGGCGTCCACGTAGAACGAGTTCCAGTTGGGGTTCTGGCCCAGCACACATCCCGCCGCCCGCAGGTCGGAGAGGGCCGGGTCATTCGGTTCGGCCTCCCCGATGGTCAGGTAGGCCACCACTCGCGTCCCGCCCTGTTCCAGCCCCCGGACCTCGTCTTCCGAAAGGACGGGCTGGACGATCGCCAGTTCGGCCTGGGCCAGGTGGGAGAGGTCGGGGGCATCGCGGTAGTCTACGGCGTACCGTTGCGGAATCCAGGGAGGCTCCGGAGCGGGCTTTGTCACCAGCGGCAGGTAGGTGGTGTGGGGCGAAGGAGTCCCCTGGGCCACGGTGCCAGGGGTTCCGGCGCAGCCGCAAAGGGCCGCGGCCAGAACCCAGGGCAACATCCTACAGAGAATCATTTTCAGGCTCATTTCCGTCTCCTTTCGCTGCTTAAGGACAGGCCCACAGGTGAAATTTCCCTGAAATCCGTAGCGGGAATCATCCCCCCTATCGGCGATGATAGTGGATGGTCGCGCCGCGAAAACTCAGGGCGGCCTCCAGCACCGCCTCGGTGAGGGTGGGATGGGCGTGGGTGGTCCAGGCCAGGTCGTCGGCGGTGGCGCCGGTCTGGACCGCCAGCGCCCCTTCGGCGATCAGTTCGGTGACGTGGGGGCCCATCATGTGGACGCCCAGCACCCGCCCGCTGCCCGCCTCGCAGATGATGCGGACCAGCCCCTCCGTCTCTCCCAGAATCTGGGCGCGGGGGTTGGCGGAGAAGGGGAACTGCAGGATGCGGACGTCGGCGCCCTGCTGGCGGGCCTGCGCCTCCGTCAACCCGACCCCCGCCACTTCGGGAGACGTGAAGATGGCGTTGGGGACGGAGCGGTAGTCCACTGCGCGCCTCTCCCCGGCGATGTTCTCGGCCGCCACGCGCCCATCTACCATCGCCTTGTGGGCCAGCATCATCCCGCCGACGGCGTCGCCGATGGCCCAGACGTTGGGGACACTGGTGCGCAGGTACTCGTCCACCGCGATGGCGCGGCGCTCCATCCGAATCCCCACCTCCTCCAGCCCCAGGTCGGCGGTGTTGGGCCAGCGACCCGTCGCCACGAGCACCCGGTCACCCTCCACGGACTCCTCGCCCTTCGGGGCAGTGAAGCGGACGCGCAGGCCGGTCTCCCCCTCCTCTACCGCCTGGACGGTGGCGTCGGTGCGGATGTCCATCCCGCGGCGCCGCAGGAGGACCGCCAGCCGTTTGGCGATGGCGTCGTCGGCCGCGCCGGGCAGGAGGGTGGGCATCATCTCCAGCACCGTCACCTGGCTGCCCAGGGCCTCGTAGATGCAGGCGAACTCCAGCCCGATGACCCCGCCGCCGATGACCACCAGACGGGGCGGCATCTGGGAGACGTCCAGCGCCTCTGTACTGGTGACCACGCCGGGCAGGTCCAGGCCGGGGATGGGGGGCCGGGCCGGAACGGAGCCGGGGGCCAGGATGATGTGGCGGGCGGTCACTTCAGTCGTCTGGCCCGCTGCGTCGGTGACGGCAAAGGTGTCGGGGCGGACGAGGCGGCCCCGCCCGGCGATCACCGTCACTTTCCGCTCCTTCAGCAGTTGTTCCACGCCGCCCACCAGACGGTCCACGGCGGATCGCTGGTAGGCCATGATGGCGGTCAGGTCGGGCCGGGCTTCCGGGATGATGATGCCGTACTCGGCGGCGCGGAGGGCGCGGGTCAGCAGGTCGGTGGCGGTGACCAGCGCCTTGGTGGGGATGCAGCCGACGTTCAGGCAGGTCCCGCCGACGCGCGCCTGCTCCACCAGCGCGACGCGCAGGCCCAGTTGGGCGGCCCGTAGGGCGGCGACGTAGCCGCCGGGACCCGCCCCCAGGATGGCGACGTCGTAGGGTTCGCTCATAATCCCTCCGGTTGCGCTTTGAATCTACCTGATAGACGCCCGGCGCAGCAGGTGCAGCAGCAGCGGGCGGGACGGGTGCTGGACCCGCTCCAGTTCGGCGATCACGGCGTCCATATCGTACTCCACGCGTCGGATGGCGACGGTGCACTCCGCACCCCGAAAGTCCAGCAGCGCATACCCCACGCGCGGGTCGCCGTCCAGCGAAAAGCCGATGCTTCCCGGATTGACCAGCCGTACCCCACCCACCGACCGGTCCAGCGGGCGATGGGTGTGACCGTATATCAGCATAGAGGCGTCCAGCCCCGCCAGGTGCGGGAGAATCTCCTCCTCCGGCGTGTCCGGGAAGATGTTGGTCTCGTCGTCGCCGGGGACGGCGTGGACGCCGACGACGCGGCCGTATCCCGGCATGTCCATCTCCAGCCGCGTCGGCAGGTCCCGCAGGAAGAGGTAGTCCTCCCAGGCCAGTCGCTCCACCGTCCAGCGGAAGAGCGCGTCCCGCATTTCTAAAAACGCGGGCATCCGGGCCCAGTCTTCGGGGGAGTGGACGGGCGCCAGGGGACGGCGTCCGGTCACCAGATAGCGGTCGGTGTTCCCCTGGAGGAAGGCGACGTTGGGCAGGGAGCGCAGGCGCTCCAGCGTCTCCCGCGGCCAGGGGAGGAAGGCGACCAGGTCGCCCAGCACCCAGTAGACGTCGGGCTGGCCCTGGCGTTCCAGGTCGGCCAGGATGGCCTCCAGCGCCAGCAGGTTCCCGTGGATGTCGGAAAGAACAGCCATTCGGGTCATCGGATATCCTCCTCGGAGTTTTTTTAACCACAGAGGGCACGAAGGATCACACGAAGGCGAAAGGGGGCGAAAAGGCCCCTGCCAACCCCTCCTATGGGGATTCCCTGTGCGGCCCCCGCGGTCTTTCCCCCATCGCCGACCAGCAGAGCACCCCCCAGACGAAGGCCAGGAACAGGAGCGATAGGATCAGGTCGCGCGGGCGGGTCTGGCGCGCGTAGTCGGAGGCGTCTGCTAACAGGTGGTTCAGCCAGACGTGGGCCTGGTAGAGGGTCGCCGCTGCCAGGGTCGCCGGTCGGCCCCAGGGGCGACGGCCAAACAGGCCCACCGCACAGATGCCCAGCATCACCCCCCAGAAGAACCCCATCCCCATCAGATACTCCCAGGGGACGGTCATCGGAAGATCGGGCAACAGGCAGGCGTAGCGGAGCGCCATTATCCCGCGCCCCAGGTTCGCCAGGCTGAGCGCCACCATCAGCCAGGCCGTGGCAGTAAACAGCCATTTTCGGACGGAGGCCAGCATGTCGCTTTACCCCCGGTACTCCCGCACCGGACGCATCGGCGCGCCCACCATCCGGAAGGCCCGCCGTTCCGCCTCGTAGCGGATGCGCTCCTCGTCCAGCGTGACCAGTTCGCCGTCCCAGAGGAGGGGGCGACCGTCGCAGAAGACGTAGCGGACGTCGGCGGGATGGCTGGCGTAGACCAGGTGGGCCGCCAGGTCGTGGCGCGGGGCCCAGTGGACGCCGCGGGTATCCAGGAGGACGATGTCGGCGGGGGCGCCGGGGGCCAGAACCCCGCTCCCCGCAAACCCCAACGCCTGCGCGGCCGCCGACGTCGCCAGGCGCAGGATGAGGTCGTGGGGAAAGGCCGCCGGGTCGCCGACGCGGTTTTTGTGCACCAGCCCCGTGATGCGCATCACCTCCAGCATGTTCAGGTCGTTGTTGGAGGCGGGGCCGTCCGTCCCCAGCGCCACCCGTACCCCCGCGGCCAGAAAACGGTCCAGCGGAGCCATCCCCATCGCCAGTTTCATGTAGGTCTTGGGCGTATGGGCCACCCAGACCCCCTTTTCGGCCAGAATGTCCAGGTCCTCATCGCTCACGGCGATGCAGTGGGCGGCGAGGGTGGGATGGTCCAGGACCCCCAGATGGGCCAGGTGAGCCACCGGCGTCCGGCCGTGGGCGTGCAGGGAGTTGAGCACCTGTTCTTCGGATTCGGAAAGGTGCAGATGAATGCCCACCCCCAGTTTCCCCGCCTCCTGGACGACGCGGCGGAGGAAGTCGGGCGGGCACATGTAGGGGGAATGGGGCCCCAGGGCGCAGCGGATGCGGCCGTCGGCCGCGCCGTGCCACTCCCGGATGAAGGCGACGGTATCCTCCAGGACCGCGCCGCCCACTTCGTGCTCGGCGCCGATGCCGAACTGGCACCAGGCCAGATGCGCTTTCATCCCGGCCTCGGCGGCGGCGCGGGCGACCTGGTGCATCCAGAAGTAGTGGTCGGCAAAGCCCACGATACCGCAGCGGACCATTTCACAGCAGGCCAGCGCCGCGCCCCAGTAGACGTCCTCTTCCTCCAGCGCCGACTCGGCGACCCAGATTTTCTCGTTCAGCCAGCGGTCAAAGGGGAGGTCTTCAGCCCACCCCCGTTCCAGCGTCATCGCCGCGTGGGTGTGGGCGTTGAAGAAGGCCGGGACGGCGACCAGTTCCCGCCCGTCCACCGTCCGCTCCGGCCCAAAGTCGGGCGGGACGGCGCCGATGGCGGCGATTTTCCCGTCCTCCACGGCGATGTCCACATCGGGGAGAAGGGCGTTCTCCCCGTCCAGCGGGATAGCGGTGACCTGACGGATGAGCAAACGCATGGGTTCTCCTGTTTATTGGGGAGGTAATTCCCTACCAGAGCGCCGATGCTCCTACTTCAGAATAATCGGGGCTGGGCCTGGTAACTCTTGCGCCCGTAGATCAGCCCCTGCAGTACCTGCTTCTCCTTATCCCCCGGCGGCAGGACGTCCGAAATCGCCTGCACCACCTGCCAGAACACCTCGTTGTTCCCGTAGGTCGCCGTTAGGTGCTCCGCCAGTTCCCGCGGCCGGTTCGCCTCCCACAGCGCCGCCGCCCGATGCAGCGCATCCACCATCGTCTCAAACTGCTCCTGCCGCCCGAAGGCCGGGTCGCGCGCCCGCTCCTGCGGACCGCGCACCCGGATGTA
>CAKZOY010000147.1 GCA_937138275.1 uncultured Chloroflexota bacterium | reverse complement strand
GAGTATGCTCCGCCGGAACAGTACGATACCGGCGTCGGCCATACCGACCCCCGTTCCGACATTTACAGTCTGGGAGCCGCCTTCTACCATGCGCTGGCTGGTCAGGCACCCCCCACTGCGACCCTGCGCATGGCCGCTCCGGAACAGTGCCCGCCGCTGCGGATTATTGCCCCCTGGATCAGTTCCAGGACCGAGGCCGCCATCTCCAAGGCGATGGAGATCGTCCGTACCCAGCGCTTTGCCAGCGCCGCAGAAATGGCCCAGGCATTAGGACTGCCGGTGCCCCGATGGGGACAAGCGGTGACGGCCCCAACGGCTCCGCCGACTGTGCCCACCGATCGGACCAAGAAGATGCCCGTGACGCCCTCCTCGCCTATGCCGGCCCCCGTTGCTCCGGCTGTAATTCCGGTTGTCTCCAGGCCGGCCCGCCGTGCCCCGCTCGCGTGGGTCTGGGCGTTGGGAGGCGGTGTGCTCCTGGCGGGCCTGGCCGTGTTGGCCTTGCTGGTCTGGGCCTTCACGGGCAATGTTCTCACCCGGCGGGACCGGGCGACTCCGACGACCGTTGTGCAGGCAACCGCAACAGTCCCTATGTCCGGGGGGGCAGGCGAACAGACAGCAACCCCTACCCGTACGCGCATGCCCACCCCGACCCGCACCGCCACCCCGAAGGCCGAGGTGACCCCGAGCCCCAGTCCGACGTTGACCGCTTTGCCCACAGCCACCCGCGCAGGTCCAGGCCCCACGCGGCCGCCCGTCTCGCCCACCCGCCCGGCCGAACGCTCACCCACTCCACCACCTGCCCAGCCAACCCAACCACCGCCGCCACCGCCACCACCGCCAACCGAACCGCCGCCACCGCCACCACCGCCAACCGAACCGCCGCCACCGCCACCGGCGGAGGCAACCAACACTCCCCCGCCGCCGTAGCAGGCTGTGGAGAGTGCAGCCTGGTTTGCGTTACAGAGCGGGACTGGCGATCTTTTAATGGTTCTCGCAGAGCCACAACCACGTGAGAGTCGGTGACGACGGCCGTGGCAATGGCATGGCCCGGAGAGAACCTATATCACGAGAAACCACCTCGGCGGTGTGACACTCGGCGTATCCCCTACGAGACAGGGGAAACTCGAAGGGGGCAAAACCATCATTGCCTTCAAGACCACCCAGCATGAGCACGAAGGAGGTAAAAGAAATGAAAAAGTCCATATTTCTCTTATGCCTTTTGGTTATGCTAATCGGGTTGGGCTGGGCGTGGAGCGTACTGGTACTCGGAGCATTGCCATCCTCTTGGGGGCAACCGCTTAACACGCCAGCCCCTCCGGAGGAACGGAGCCAGGCCGTTTTGGCCCAACTGCCATCGTCGCTGGCCGGCGATCCGATGCCGGAACGACTGCTCCCGCCTGCTCCTACTCTGGTCTTGGAAGAGCCTGTGAAGGATCTTGACTACGAGCAGCGGGCTGGCCGGCTCGCCCAGGCGCTGCGCCAGACGGGAAGGCGCTTTTCTATCACGCAATTAGAGAGCAACTCTGTCGGCACTCCCCCATCGGCGCCGGCATGTAGGACCGTGCTCCTGAACCCTCAGATGGACGTAGTGGAATTCGGCGATGGCACCGGCTCCATTGAGCACTGGGCCGTCATAGCCCAAAACATCTACTATGACAACAGGTCCGGTTACTACAACTCGGCCAGCCACTCTCTGGTCATGGTGGACGATCCAGGATTCGATACGGCTATCATTAGCACCACACTGGACTGGGACGCGTTTGGGCAGGGATTCCAGGCCCCCGGCGCGTTGACGGTGATCACCGTCACATACAGCAGGTTATACAGCAACACCAACACCTCTGACACTGCCTGGGGCAACCTGTGGACACTGGACTCGCAAGGTTATCTGGATGATCTTGTCACGTACTGGCCCATTGGCGAAAGCCCGAGCGGCTGGAGCAATCGCACCGCCGTCTTTACGGACTCCGCAACATTAGCCGCACTGGCCGGCAAGCCCCTCGCGCTGGTCTTTGATGTGGAAGCCAACCGGGAGAGTCCCTACGAGATCATCTGGCTGGACGATGCACAGGTGACGATATGCTACCAACTCCCTCCAAACCATACCTATCTCCCCCTGGTGATGAGGCAATACGGCCAAGGGGGTGTAGTCGCCTGTGTGCCCTACGAGCCGGACTCGGTCAACCAGCGGGGCTCTACCGTCGTGGGCGCCACCTGCTACGGCTCCTTCAGTGCTGTGGATATGAAGGATTACTACTCGCTGAACCTGAACGGCGTCACACAAGTCCGGCTGTCGTTGAGCAACCTGCCGAGCGGCACGAACTGGGATGCGGCGATCTATGAGGACGCCCCCGGTTATCCACTGGCCTGTCACATCGGTACTCCTGGCTCGGGCGACAAGTACAAGGACTGCTCTTCGCTCGACCCTGCCAGGAGTTACTTTGTCCTGGTCAATGCGGGCACCGCCCCCGGAGGAGGCGCCAATACATACCAGATGTCGGTGACGAGTCGTGTTGGCCCTACGCCGACCCCTTCCCTGTCACCGGGAATCTATGGCGAGTAACTCTGGGGGGCGCAGCAGCGGCGAGTGTGGGCCTGGATTTGCGCTTCTTTAATGGCTCTTCCTGGTCCACTCGGTCCAGCACAACTACGAACAACAATGGGAACTATCTCTTTTCCAATCCTCCCACTCTGTCCTCAGGACAAAAGTACTACGTAAGGTACCTGAATCCCAGTTCAACGCCAAATGGGAGACTATGGGGTTGGTATGGTCCAGACATTACATCTTACACCAGCGGCACCCGAGTGCATGGCGGCGACTTTGATATCAAAGATGTGACTATGCTTTCACCGTCAGACGGTAGTAGCGTTTCGCTTCCCGCTACTTTCAGCTGGCAATTGCGGGGCATTACTTCAGATCGCTATCGGCTGGTGCTGGTGGATCCCATGAACTCTAATGCGGCCATCAGCGGTGACCTGGGGTATGTGAGTCAGGTAACGGTTACCAGTTTGCCGTCAGGATGGCCTTCAGGGCGCACATACATATGGTGGGTTATGGTTTGCCAGGATGCTGCATGCAATGCATCCGGTGATGCCTTTGAATCGCGGCAAGTCACAATTTATTATAGCGGCGGTACCGGACAGGAAAATAACAACCCTTCGCTGATACCTGTATCTCCGGAAATGTTCCCAGGAATTTGGGAACGCCTTCCATAAATCCTGATCCTGGTCCCTTTGTTGCAATGCCGCGACTGGGAAGGAGCAAGGGAGTGTAGGCGCAGATTTCCGCAGTTGGGTGGGAGGTTCGCTGCAACCCGCCCGATGCGAAACCATCGGACTCCAAGCAGAAGCCCCCTTCGGGGGTTGTTTGGGGTGTGCTATAGAGCATATTTGGGTAACGTTGCGTTATAGAGTTTTGTAGATTTCCCAATCGCGTCCATTGTGCCGCGAAAACGCTCTGCGCGATTAGAAATCGTGGCTACACGGTAAACCAAAATACGCGCGCGTTCACTTATGTTGCGGGCAGCGGTTGACCCCAGTGGGCCCGCTGCCCGCTTCTCAAGGACCGTAATCTTATGCTCAAAGAAACCCCAACCGGTATGCCATTTTCCGGCAAACTGTGCCTCCTGGCCTCTCTGGTGCTGCTCACGATAGGCGGGATTCAGGGGGCTTCGGGGCGGGCGGCCAAAGGCCGCCCGCCCCGAAGCCCCACAGGACAGGGCAGGTCCCCCGCTCTTCCCCGGGCAGCAATGCCGACGGAAAGCGCAGAGGGCATATGCGGCAAATCAGCCAATGGCACACTCTCTCCGGTAGGGAAACCGCGCTTGTAGTCAGCCACGCAGCGGAGTGGTGTTGTGCCCCTGTGGGCGCTGTCCCGTTTGACGGATAATGCACTGCAAATGCCTTCAACATACGGAGTTGCTTGATGCCTACCTTTGCTCTGCTTTTCAACCAGCAATCCTACCCGGTCGGTCCGGAGGGGCTGCGCATCGGCTCCGGTCCGCTGAACAACCTGGTCCTTTCCGACCCCCAGGTCTCTCCCTACCACGCTGTCCTTTGGGTCCAGAACGATCAGCTCTACATCCGCGACAATAACAGCGCTACCGGCACCTGGGTCAACCGTCAGCGGATCGCTGGCATTTATCCGCTTCGCCCGGGAGACCGCATCCGCATCGGCAATGCCGAGTTGCGGGTCATCACCCTGGCCAGGAGCGCGGTGACCGCTCCCCCTCCGAGCCCGGCAGTCCAGCCGGTCTCCCCGCCCGGCCCGACGCCGGGCGCTAAAACAGTCGTGATGCCGGTCCCCGGCCCGGCGGCAACTCCCAGGCCGGTCGGACGACGCCGCTTCCCCAGTGCCCTCCTGATCGGCCTGGGCATCGTCGGCCTGATCCTGTGCGTCCTTTCCGCCATCGTGCTGGGCCGGGGCCTGAACCTTTTCACACCGCCCACTCCCACCCCGACGCCCACCGCGACGTCCACTCCTACTCCTACCGCCACCCCCACGCCCACTGCGACCCCCACCCGCACCCCCACTCCGACCCCTCGTCCAACGAACACGCCCACCCCGACTCCCTGCCTGCCTGATGTCGCCTTTGTCGCCGATGTCGCCGTGCCCGACGGGACTGTGTTTCGGCCCGGTGCTTCCTTCACCAAGACCTGGCGCGTCCGCTCCAGCGGCTGCGCGCCCTGGCCCAGTGGTAGCCGCTGGGTCTTCGTCTCCGGCGACCGGATGGGCGCCCCCGAATCGGTCAACGTGCCCAATACGGCGGTCGGTGCAACGGCCGATATCTCCGTGCAGATGACTGCTCCCTCCACCCCTGGCACCTATAAGGGCTACTGGCAGATGCGCTCCCCCGACGGCCGCTTCTTCGGCGACCGGCTCTATGTGATGATCGTGGTCGCCCAGCCCACCCCCACGCCGGATACCCGCCCCACCGTCACTGTCACCATCATCAACGACACCAATGGGACACTGACCCTCAGCCTGAGCGGGCCGGCCACGTACCGGTTCACCTTCGGCCCCGGCCGCCATACCATCCGGGTCATCCCAGGACTCTACTCCTATACCGCCTGGGGATGCGGTGGGGCAAGCACAAGCGGGACCTACGATCTGTCCGAAGGAGACGAGTGGCGCTTCTGGTGTCAATAACCCGTGCGAGATAATCTTATGGAGAAAAGAAGACCGATTCCGATTCTCCTCTCTGCCCCCTTCTACCTCCTGCTGAGCCTGTTGTTGGCGATCGGCAGTGTCCCCATCGGCGCGCAGGCCATATCCTGGGAGTTGGTCGGACCGGAGCGTCCGGCGCCTCTTCCGGCGGTCCAGGCTGACCCCGCGCTCCCGATCCATCTGCGCTGGGGGAGTTTTGACCCGCTGATCGGCGAACCCAGCCTGCCCGACCGCCTGCGCCGGTTCGCCCTGCCCGGGGATCGCCCCGGCCTCCACCTGGTCCAGTTCCCTGGCCCCATTCAGGACGAATGGTATGCGGCGATGGAAAAGGCCGGGCTGGAAATCGTCACCTACATCCCCGATTATGCCTACCTGGTCTGGGGGAAGGGGAGGGCGATGGAGAAACTCCGCTCTCTGGCCCCGCTGCGCTGGACCGGCCTCTATCACCCCGCCTACGCCCTCCACCCGGCCCTGGCCGATGCCGATGACCTCCCCGCCGAAGTGGAGGTCATCGTCCAGGTCTACAACCACTCCGGCGCCGAAGCGACCGTCCAGAGCATCCTGGAGCAGGCGACAGGCGTCTTCCGGCGACCCTACGAGGTTCTGGGCTACACTAACCTGGGAGTGCGCGTGCCTTCCGGGGAAATCTCCTGGCTGGCTTCGCTGCCGGACGTGGTCAACGTGGAACCGTACCACCGGCCGCAGATGCTGGACGAGGTCCAGGGTCAGATCATGGCCGGGAATCTCAACGCGGCCGGCACCCAGCCCTCCGGCCCCGGCTATCTGGCCTGGCTGCAGTCCCTGGGCTTCTCCACCAGCCCCGACACCTACCCGATCATAGACATCACCGACGACGGCATTGATGACGGCGACGCCACCCCGACCCATGCTGATTTCTATGTGCAGGGCAGCACCTCCGACCCCGACCGCCTGACCTACAACTACAACTGGACCAGCGATCCGCTGGCCGATGGGGGAGGGGGCCATGGGAACATCAACGCCTCCATCGCCGTCGGCTACAATGACCGCACCGGTTTCCCCTACGAGGATTCCGGTGGCTACAACTACGGCCTGGGCATTAATCCCTTCGGCCGGGTGGCCGGGTCCAAAGTGTTCAACAACGCCGGCGAGTGGGACGCCACCGCCAGCCCCACCGACCTGATCGACAACTCCCACTTGCAGGGCGCGCGCATCAGTTCCAACTCGTGGGGGTGCGGCTACCCCTACACCATTTGCTGGGGCGCTTATGACGCAGAGGCTCAAGAATACGACGCGCGGGTGCGGGATGCCCGGCCAGACGCGCCCGGCAACCAGGAAATGACCATCGTTTTTGCGGCCGGAAATGACGGCACGCGCCGTGCGAACAACAACGTGGGCACCCCCGGCACGGCCAAGAACGTCATCACCGTGGGCGCGGCGGAAAACTATCGGCCCGGCTGGACGGACGGATGCAGTGTCCCCTCATCTGGCGCCGACAGTGCCCAGGATATGGCCTCCTTCTCCAGCCGCGGCCCCACCGACGATGAGCGCGTCAAACCGGACATCGTCGCCCCGGGCACGCACATCCAAGGCGCCGCCTCCCAGTCGCCGAACTATAACGGCGAGGGCGTCTGTGATAAGTACAGGCCCTCCGGCCAGACGCTCTACGCTGCCTCCTCCGGCACCAGCCATTCCACCCCGGCAGTGGCGGGTGCGGCCTCCCAGGTCTACTACTGGTATCAGACCCGCTTTGGCAGTACGCCCAGCCCGGCGATGGTTAAGGCCTTCCTGATCAACTCAACCCGCTATCTCACCGGCACGGGCGCCGGTGGGAATCTCCCGTCTAACAGCCAGGGCTTCGGCGAGGTCCACCTGGGCCGCGCCTTTGACAGCACTCCCCGGATGGTTGTGGACCAGACACACCTCTTCGGGAACAGTGGTCAGGTCTACCAGTTGTCAGGCATAGTCGCCGACCCTAACAAGCCTTTCCGCGTGACGCTGGCCTGGACGGACGCCCCCGGCCCCACTACCGGCAACGCCTACGTCAACAACCTGGACCTGGCGGTCACCGTCGGCGGGCAGACCTACCGGGGCAACGTCTTTTCCGGCGGCACTTCGGTCCCCGGCGGCAGCGCCGACCCCCGCAACAACGTGGAGAGCGTCTTTCTGCCCGCCGGCCTCAGCGGTTCCTTCACCGTCGTCATCACCGCAACCAACATCGCGGGGAACGGGGTGCCGGGCAACACCGACCCCACCGATCAGGACTTTGCCCTGGTGGTTTACAACGGCACATCCGAACCGACGGGTACGCTGAGGGGTGTGGTCTCGGAGGCCGGCAGTGGCTCCCCCATCGTCGGGGTGCGAGTAGAGGCGGCGGCCGGACCCACAGGGGCAGGCGTCGCCACCAGCGGCGCAGGCGGGGTTTACTCTATGACCCTCCCGGCCGCCACCTACATCGTGACTGCCTCAGCCTTCGGCTACCTGCCGTCTACCGCCACCGGCGTGGTCGTCACTGCTGGCCTCACGACCACCCGGAACTTTACGCTGGCCCTGGCACCTTCCTACGTGGTCTCCGGCACGGTTACCGATGCCCTGACCGGCTGGCCGTTATATGCCAGTTTGAATATTTCCGGCTATGCAAACACCGTCTGGACGAACCCGGCCACCGGCTTTTACAGCGTCACGTTGCCTGGAGGGGGGCCGCTTAACTGGAGTGTGAATGCCTGGGTCGCGGGTTACAACACGGCCACTCGCATCATTGGCCCACTGACAGCGAATCGCACCGAGAACTTTACCCTGACGGCAAATAGCGCCGCCTGCAACGCGCCGGGGTATGCCCGATCGGGGTTCACCGAAAACTTTGATTCGGTCACGCCGCCAGCCCTGCCCGCGTACTGGGCTCAGGCCGACGTCGGTGGAACGGCGGGAGAGTGGGCTACTCATACCGGTACCCGGCTTGTCCCCAGCGGGCCTGCTCACAGCCCGCCCAACCTGGTGTACTTCAATGCCCTCTTCGCCCCTGCCGGCTCTCAGACACGCTTGTATCGCACGGTGGGCGTCAATATGACCATGATCCTGTCTCCTACCCTAACCTTCTGGATGTACCACGACACGAGCTATAGCGACCTCGACGACCATGTGCAAGTCCAGGTCTCCACCGACGGCGGAGCCACCTGGAGCAATGTCGGCGCACCGATTCTACGTTATGACGGCTCTAAGGATTGGAAACAACACACGGTGGACCTGAGCGCCCACGCGGGCCAGACAGACCTGCGCGTGGGATTCCTGGGCGTTAGCGCGTACGGCAATGACATGCACATTGACGACGTTGCGCTAGGGGAAGGCGCCTGCGTCTCTCGGCCCGGCGGTCTAGTCGTCGGCAACGTCTATGGCGACGGCGGCATTCCCCTGGCCGGCGCCACGGTCTACAACGACAGCGGCTACTCCACGATCACGGCTGCCACCGATGACCCGGCCGTGGACGACTCGTTCTACACGTTGTTCTCGCCGTCCGGCACCCGCGTCTTCACGGTCTCATTGAGCGGTCATGGGATGGAAGTTGCAACAATAAATGTTATTCCGAACAATACAGTGCGACAGGATTTTCATCTGAAAACGCGCAGGATCTACCTGCCGCTGGTACTGCGCGCGCTGATCGCTCCGTGATGTTGCCTGTTCAAGGAACAAGAGTGCCAAGTGAATGCAGCAGGGTAACTACCTTGACAAAGTACCCCTTCGCGTGCTCTGCGACTCTGCGGTGTAGTTACATTGACAATGGCAGATTCTAAATTATAATGACAAACTGTGCGTTAAAAGTATAAATGGTATTATCCAACTCGGCTTCCAGCCGAAAGAGGTCCCTTGGTGAGCCGAAAGAGATTGGGCCCCACCCCCCTGCCCCCCTCCCCGTTGA
>CAKZOY010000146.1 GCA_937138275.1 uncultured Chloroflexota bacterium | reverse complement strand
CGAACGCGCTTTGTGGCTTACAGCCGTGCAATCTGTGGCCCAAAGGAATCTCCGCGCCCTCTGCGCTCCCAGCGGTAAACCCCTACCTCTACAGCAAATCAGTGGGGTCCACGTCCACCAGCCAGCCCGCGGGGATGGGGACCGTGCGCAGGAAGGCGGGCGGGTCGGGGTGGCGCAGGACGACCTGCCAGCGGTAAACCCCGCGCAGGCGGGCGAAGAAGCAGGGCACCGGCCCGATGAGGTCGGTGGGGGGAAGGCCGGCGCGGCGCAGGGCGCCCCGAATCCGTTCCCCCATCTCCCGCGCCGCCACCTCCGCCTTGCGGGGGTCGGTATGGCGGTAGACCAGGCGGGCCAGCCGGATGTACGGCGGATACCCCGCTTCCCGCCGGAAGGCCAGTTCGCGCGCCATAAATCCCAGATAGTCGTGGTGTTCTGCGGCGGTGATGGCGTAGTGGTCGGGATGATACGTCTGCAGGACGACGCGGCCGCCCATCAGCCCCCGTCCGGCCCGCCCCGCCACCTGCTCCAGCAACTGGAACGTCCGCTCTGCGGCGCGGAAATCGGGCAGGTTCAGCGCAGTATCCGCAGAAATCACCCCGACAACCGTCACCAGTGGCAGGTCCAGCCCCTTGGCGATCATCTGCGTCCCCACCAGGATGTCGGCCTGCCCGTCCGAAAACATCTGCAGGATGTTCCAGTGGGCCTGGGCGGTGCGCGCGGTATCCCGGTCCCAGCGCAGGATACGGGCATCGGGCCAGCGCTCCCGTACCGCGGCCTCCAGCCCCGCCGTCCCCAATCCGAAGGGGCGGATGTGCGGGGAATCGCAGCGGGGGCAGCGCTCCGGCAGGTCCTCTCGATGCCCGCAGTGATGGCAGATCAGTTTCCCAACCGGTTCGTGGAACGTCAGCGGGACGTCGCAGCGGGGGCAGCGGGCCACGTACCCGCAACTCCGGCAGAAAGTATGGGTCGCCGTCCCGCGCCGGTTGAGGAAGAGGATGACTTGTTCCCCGCGCCCCAGCGCCTCGTCCACGTACCGCTGCAGGGGCCGGCTGAAGATGGACCGGTTGCCCGCCCGCAGTTCGGCCCGCATATCCACCACCAGCACCGTGGGGAGGTCCAGGTAACGGGCCTCGGCGGGGCCGTCCTCTACAGCGCGGTAGCGGCTGACGGGAATGCGGTACGCCTCCTGGAGGTCGGCGATGCGGCGGCGGTGGCCCAGGATGCGGCGGCCCAGCACCAGCAGGCGGAATTCCCCTCGCTGAGCCCGCAGGTACGACTCCAGGCTCGGCGTCGCCGACCCCAGGATGACCGTCGCGCCGGTCAGGCGGGCCAGTTCCAGCGCCGCCTCCCGCGCGTGGAAGGCGGGGCGGGAGACCTGCTTGTAGGACGGGTCGTGCTCTTCGTCCACCACAATCAGGCCCAGGGGGAAAAGGGGGGCGAAGAGGGCGGAGCGGGGGCCGATGACGACGTCCACCAGCCCGGCGCGGGCCCGCCGCCACGTGTCGTACCGTTCCCCCTCCCGCATCTGGCTGTGGAGGACGGCGACCCGTCCGGGGAAGCGGGCGGCGAACCGGGCAACCGTCTGGGGGGTGAGGCTGATTTCGGGCACCAGGACGATCGCCTTGCGGCCCTGCGCCAGCACTTCCCCGACCGCGCGCAGGTAGAGTTCGGTCTTGCCGGAGCCGGTGACGCCGTGGAGAAGAAAGATTGCGGATTGCAAATTGCAGATTGCGGATTGCAGGTTTTCCCACGCGGCCTGCTGGTCGGGGGTGAGGGGGAGCGGGGCGGTGGGGATGAAGACGCGCCCCTCCAGCGGGTCCCGCCAGCGCTCCTCCTGTTCCAGGGCGATCAGCCCCCGTTCGTACAGACGGTTCAGGTGTTGACGGGTGCATCCGGTCTGGGCGTAGACCCAACTGACGTCCACCGGGCCGCCCTCGGCGCGCAGGAAGTCCAGGACGGCGCGGTAGACGGGCGCGCGCAGGCCGCGCAGGCCGGTTTCGGTATCCGCGTCGGGGATGAGGCGGACGGTGGTGACCCGCAGGGGATGGGCGCGCGGCGGAGTCAGGACAGGGGTGCGGGTCAGAATCCGCCGCCGCACCAGGCGGTCGGCCGCGGCGCGCCAGTCGGAGCGAGGGAAGGCGCGGTCAATCTGGGCGCCGGTCAGCGGCCCCCGACGGCGCAGGAGGTCCAGCAGGTGCCGCTCCAGCGGGGTCAGGCGGATGTCGGGCGGGATCTCGGCGGCGATCTCCAGCCGGGTGTCGGTCAAGCCGACAACGCCGGGCGGGAGCATCATCAGCAGGCACTCGTGGAGAGGTGAGAGGGTCTCCCGGGCGATCCAGCGGGCCAGGGCGATCTGGGCCGGAGGGAGCACCGGCCGGGGGTCCATCAGCGCGGTCACCGGACGGGTCTCCGCCACCGCCGGGGCCTCGGGCCGCTCCACGACGATCCCGTACAGGGCGCGCGGGCCGAAGGGCACCTGTACCAGCGATCCGACCTCCACCCGACCGGTCAGGGAGTCGGGGAGGTGGTAGTCAAAGGTCGGTGCCTGCTCTCCGGCAGGGCCGATGGGGGCCAGAGGGACGATACGGACGAATTCCATGCAAGTGGGCAAGTGGGCGGCGGATGGGTTATAGTTTCAGGCGAAACGGGCTTCCCGATTAAAGCGGTCCCAGGCCATAGAGAACAGGAACGGCGGGCGGTAGCGGACGGGGGTGTTCGCCACGGCCTCAATCCAGCGCTCCGTCGCCTGGGCGGCCCGTTCAAAGCAGGAGGTGGTGAGGGCCCGCAACGGTTCCGCCCGTTCCTCTGGGGAGACGTCCCGATATCGGGAGACCATCTCCGCTGCCTCTCGCAGGAAGGTCGCTTCCAGTGCATCCCGCTCTTCCCGGTAGACGGGCATACGGGTCGCGTAGTCCTGGATGACCTGCCGATGCAGACGCTCGTGGGACCACCAGTGGGTGCGGGGGTCGTAGGTACCGGTGGGCTGGGCCGCCAGGCCCAGGGCCTCCGCGGCGGGGCCGGTGGGCAACCCTGCCCCGCCCAAGAAGACGGGCTTGAAGATGCTCGTGCAGGTGCCGGAAGTTCCGGTCACCCAGACGACGGGCATCCCGGGGATCAGATGGGCGACCATCGCGCCAGTGGACTGGCTGGGGCGGGTTGGGCCGAAGCCCGCATGGACGCAGAGGGTCTCCATCAGCCAGCCCCGGCCAGGATTCCAGAGCGGGTCGGTCTCCGCCTCCGGGCCGTGGTCGCGCAGGATCGCCATCATCCTCTCCACAGTGATGGCCCCTTTGTGCTTCTCCAGAAGGGCGGTGGAGCGGCAATGGCGGGCGCGTTGTCCGTCCAGCCGGGTGTACAGGAAATCCGAATAGCAGCGGGCAAAGTGGAAATCCGACGATCGTCCCCAGCCCTTTTCCACCGCGTGTTCCACCAGGCCCGGCGAGGCCATATCCCACTCCGAACCAATTGTCAGTCCGTTGGAGATGGAGCGGACGTCCCGAACGCGCTGGGCGGCCCAGAACTTGCCCGCCGTCTCCAGAACCCAGGCCTCGCGGGGGTCGGCGATGAGGAAGGAGTTGTGATAGTAGGTCTTGTGGCGAAAGCCGCAGTTGCCACCCTGACCGTAGGTCTCCAGCAACTGAAGGATGGTCTCCAGCGCCTTCTGGGCAGTGTCGGCCCGTTCCAGGGCCAGCCGGATGAAGTCCATCCCGATGAGGCCGGGCCCCTTATCGTAGGGCTCTTTGGTGAAGACGGCCTCGTTGCCAATGGCGACCCCGTGTTCGTTGACGCCCATCTCCCCGCCCCAAATCCAGAAGGGCTTGGATAGGAGCACTTCGTACGTTTCCGGCACCTGGGGGATTTCTATGTAGGTGCACTTCACCCTGGAGCCGGGTTCATGCCGGGTGCGCGGGATATGCACCAGAACGTGGGCTTCGTTTGGCTCCCGGTCGCTGTTTTTGGCCAGGATGACCGAACTGTCGGCAGTGGCATTTCCGAGGGCAACCAGTGTGTCGCACATGGTCCTCCTTTACTGTACCCACAGGCTGACCGTCTCTATGTGGTATGTTTGGGGGAACATGTCCACCGGCTGGAGTTTTTCCAGGCGGTAACCGGCGGCGACCAGGCGGCGGGCGTCCCGCGCCAGTGTGGCGGGGTCGCAGGAGACGTAGACCAGGCGCGTCGGGCCAGCGGCGACCAGTCCCTCCAGCGCCTCCGGTGTCAGCCCGGCGCGGGGAGGGTCCACCACCGCCGCGTTCAGCATCCCCTTCCAGTCTCCCAGCACGGCCTCCACCGGCCCCTCTATGACCTCTATGTTCTCCATCCCGGCGGCGTTCACCAGCAGGTCTTCCACCGCGAAGGGGTCCATCTCCACCGCGACGACCAGGCCGGCCCGTTCCGCCAGCGGTAGGGTGAACAGCCCTACCCCGCAGTACCCGTCCAGCACGGTCTCATTCCCCCGCAGGTCCAGGTACTCCAGCACCAGGCGCACCAGGTGCTCTGCCTGGGCGGTGTTGGCCTGGAAGAAGGACGGGGCGGAGATGCGGTAGGTGTGACCGGCGACGGTTTCGGTGATGGCCGATTCCCCGATGAGGGGGATGGGAATGCCGTCGGACGTGAGCAGGATGCAGGAGACGGGGAGGTCTATTTCCAGTTCGGGGGCCTCGTCTTCCGCCGTCTCCAGGATGAGCATCCGGTCGCCGGTGGCGGTCCCCGCGCGCAGGGTGAGGGCCACCAGGTCGGGGAGTTCCAGGTCCAGGACGTCGTACAGGTCGGCCAGGAGTGGGTGGAGGATGAGGCATTCTTCCACCGGGACGACGTCGCGGCGGTCTTCCAGGCAGAAACCCAGGCCACCGCCGGGGGCGGGGTGGAAGCGGGCCTGGTTGCGGTAGGCCCAGCCGGTGGGGTCGGGGAGGGTGGGGAGGACGGGCAGGTCGGCAAGGCCGCCGATGCGGGCCAGTTGCTCCGCCACCACCTGGGCCTTGAAGCGGAGTTGCGCCTCGCAGGACGCGTGCTGCCAGTGGCATCCACCGCAACCGTCGGGGCCGAAGTACGGGCATGGAGGGACGACCCGCTCCGGTGCTGGCTCTATCACCTCTATCAGACGGGCGCGCGCGTAGCGCGCGTGGTCCTCCACAATCTCGGCGCGCACCGTTTCGCCGGGGAGGGCGTAGGGGACGAAGATGACTTTGCCCTCATAGCGGCCGATCGCCGCGCCGCCGTGGGCAATGCCGGTCAGTTGCAGGGTGATCATAGAAATGGCCTCTGCAGGAGATTATATGGGTTTGTTGTGAGGTGTCAAACGTCTGTGACCTCTGTGTCTCTGCGGTGAAAGGGAGATGCCTACCCAATTGTCCTTGAAAGCGCACCACTTTTGAATATGAGCCAATGTGGTAAAATACGTTCACCCGAATTTTCCCATCCCATTCTCCGGAGGTACAAAATGGCACCCGTCTGGGTCAACAACCTCATTCGTATCGCGCTGATCGTGGTCCATCTGGCCGGGTTGGTGGTTGCCGTCTATTTGCTGGTGCGTCGGAAGGGGACGGCGCCTATCCTGGCCACTGCCGCCTTTGCTCTCCTGGTCTTGCTGGGTGCGGCGCAGATTGTGCAGACGGTCCTTCTGCCCGAACTGACGCGCCAGATTCGCTCGCCGCGGGCAATGTCCTGGATTGGGGCCGGGACGAGTTGCTGCTGTGGCCTGATAGACCTCATCGCGTGGGGATGCCTCATCGCCGCGCTCTGGCTGGGGATGGCCCGTCCGACGGGAGAGACCGCTGCCCCTCCGGAGGCGTAGACCCGAAAGACTGTTGCATCGCTCCAGAGATGAAACATACCGACGGACTCCGGATGGCCGATTTTGACTATTATCTCCCGCCGGAACTGATCGCCCAGGAACCGGTGGAGCCGCGGGACGCGTCCCGCCTGATGGTCGTGGACCGGGCTACGGGCACCCTCTCTCATCATCACTTCCGCGACCTGCCCCAATTTCTCCGTCCCGGCGATCTGCTGGTTTACAACGAAAGCCGCGTCATTCCGGCGCGGCTGTTTGCGCGCAAGAGCACGGGCGGACGGGCCGAGATTCTCCTTCTGCGCCCCCGCTCCGATACGGTCTGGGAGGCTCTGATACGCGGGCGGGCCCTGCGGCCGGGAGTCCGTCTGGAAATACTGGATGGTGCCGACGGCCATCCGGTGGGAGCGATGGCCGAGGTGGTGGAGGAAGGGGAGCGGGGGCTGCGGGTGCTGGCCTTTGACCGTCCGGCCCTCGCCCTGGCCGAAGCCGTTGGTCAGACTCCCTTGCCTCCGTACATTCACAGGCCGATTCAGGACCCCGAACGGTACCAGACCGTCTACGCGCGCACGCCCGGATCGGCCGCCGCGCCGACGGCGGGCCTCCACTTCACCCCGGAACTCCTCCTGTGCCTGCGGGAGATGGGGGTGGAGTCCGTCTTTGTCACCCTGCACGTGGGGCTGGATACGTTTCGTCCGGTGGAGGAGGAGCGGCCGGAGGAACACCGGATGCACAGCGAATATTGCCGCCTCTCCTCGGAAGCGGCGGAACGGATCAACCGGGCCAAACTGGAAGGGCGCCGGGTGATTGCGGTGGGCACCACGTCGGTGCGGGTTCTGGAGACGGCCGGTCTGACGGCGGTGGGAGGATGCGCCGACGCCGAACCGTGCCCCTGGCGGACGGTCATCCCCTACGAGGGCTGGACCGACCTTTACATATACCCCGGCTTCCGCTTCCGGGTGGTGGATGGGGTGATCACCAATTTCCACCTGCCCCGTTCCACCCTGCTCTTGCTGGTGGCGGCGTTCTGCGGCAAGGAGTTGATGGACCGGGCCTATGCCGAGGCGATCCGCCTCCGCTACCGGTTCTACAGTTTCGGGGACGCGATGCTCATCTTATAGCGCGCGATCTGGGCGACGATCTCGGCGAAGGTCGTTGGGTCGCGGCCCCGACGGGTGGCGCCCAGGCCGTCCACGGCGGGGTCGGTCAGCAAGCCCGCCGCATGCTCCGGAGTGACGCTCCCGCCGTAGATGATGCGGGCCTCGGCCGCGGCCTCCGGGCCGAAATGGTCGGTCAGCCACTGGCGGATGGCCCGGCATCCGGCGGCAGCGTGGTCGGGCGAAACCGGAGCGGCCTGCCCGATGGCCCCTTCGGGTTCGTAGACGAAGGCCATCCGGGCGACCCCTTCGGGGGTGCAACCGTCCAGGAGGACAGCGAGGCGCTGGGGGGCAAACCGCTCTCCGGCCGGTTCGCCGACGAGAAGGATGGGGCGCAGGTTGCCGTTCAGAGCGGCCCGCACCTTGCGGTTTACCGCCGCGTCGTCCTCCCCCAGCCGACGGCGTACCTCCCAGTGGCCAACCATCACCCAGGCGGCACCGGCGTCAGATAGCAGTTCGGCGGAGATAGCGCCGGTGTGGGCCTCGCCAGGGCCGGGCCAGAGGTCCTGTCCGCCTGCGGCGATGGGCGTGCCCTGCACGGCCTTCGCCACTGCCGAAAGCGCCGTATACGGTGGACACAGGACCACCTCCACCGCATCCAGCCAGGGCCCGGCCTGGGCCAGGAACTTCTCCACGAAGGCCAGGCTCTGGGAAATCGTCATCGCCATTTTCCAGTTTGCCAGCGCGAAAGGACGTCGGGGCATAGGGCCTCCTGGGTTGTTTGACGAATTGGGGTTACTGTGCCATAATACTCCTATCTGTACAAGGTCGCAAGTCGCAGGGAGCAGGAAGCAGGGAGTAGGAAGCAGGAAGCAGGAAGCAGGGAGTAGGAAGCAGGAAGCAGGAAGCAGGGAGCAGGAAGCAGAGGGCGATTTGCGATACGCGATAAGCGATAAGCGGAGAAA
>CAKZOY010000145.1 GCA_937138275.1 uncultured Chloroflexota bacterium | reverse complement strand
AACCGCCCATTTTGCGCCGCCAAGGCGATAGTCCGTCTGGCTTTTGCCCTTCCAGCGGCCTTTTCCAGGGGCGCAGCCGCTAATTTTTGTTTATAACTTAAAATTTGCCACTGTCAATTAAATGAGCCGGTTCAGCCGTATCGCCTCATATTTCAGAACAATGTCGTCGGTATCCAGAAACACAAGGTCCACATTACAGAAACCCAGGCGGGCCATATCCGTCAGGATGTCCAGACGCCGCGCCCGCGCCTCCGGAGAACGCGGAAGGATCGCCAGGTCCAGGTCGCTCTCTGGATGCGTCCGCCCCTCGGCCGCAGAGCCAAATAAATAAACCGCCTGGATCTCCGGATACTCCCGAAATACCTGAGCCAGTTGGGCGAGATCCTTCAATTCTTCTGCACCTGCCGCTGCAACTCGTAGAGTTTGTTGATCGCTTCCAGCGGCGTCATCTGGGAAATATCCAGTTTGCACAGTTCCTCCAGCACCGGATGCTCGTCGGTGAAGAGGATGGGCTGGTACGGGCGAGGCGCAGGGGTGCCCGGCCGGAATTTGCCGCTCTCCAGCCCCTTGAGAAGTTCCTGCGCCCGCTGGATGACCGGTCGGGGGACGCCCGCCAGTTGGGCCACGTGGATGCCGTAGGAGCGGTCGGCGCCGCCGGGGACGACTTTGTGCAGAAAGATGACCTCCCCCCTCTCCTCCACCACCGCCAGGTTGACGTTTTCCACGCCGGGCAGCCGGTCGGCCAGTTCCGTCAGTTCGTGATAGTGGGTGGCGAAGAGGGTACGGGCCCGCCGCTGGGGGTGGTTGTGCAGGTATTCCACCACCGCCCAGGCGATGGAGATGCCGTCGTAGGTGCTGGTACCCCGTCCCACCTCGTCCAGAATGAGCAGACTGCGGGGCGTGGCGTTGTTCAGGATGTTCGCCGTCTCTATCATCTCCACCATAAAGGTTGACTGGCCCGCCGCCACCTCGTCCTGCGCCCCGATACGGGTGAAAATCCGGTCCACGATGCCGATGCGCGCCCGTTCCGCCGGGACGAAACTCCCCATCTGGGCCATGATGACGATCAGGGCGTTCTGGCGGATGTAGACGGTCTTCCCGGCCATATTGGGCCCGGTGATGACCAGGATACGCGTCTCTTCGTCCAGATGGAGGTCGTTGGGGACGAAGGGTTCGGAGATGGATTGCTCCACCACCGGATGCCGCCCGCCGACAATCTCCAGGACGTTCTCATCGGTCAGTTCGGGACGGATATAGCGGTTGCGGACGGCAACCTCGGCCAGCGCCGCGGCGACGTCCAGCCGCGCCACCGCTCGCGCCGTCTCCAGAAGCGTCCCGGCGCGAGCGGCGATTCGGGCACAGACGTCCCGGAAGAGCCGCGTTTCCACCTCTGCCTGCCGGTCCTCGGCATTGAGGATGAGCGTCTCCACCTCCTTCAGTTCGGGGGTGATGAACCGCTCGGCGTTGACCAGGGTCTGCTTGCGGATGTAGTCGGCGGGGACGGCGTGGAGGTTGGCCTTCGTGACCTCAATGTAATAGCCAAAAACTTTGTTGTACCCGACCTTCAGGTTTTTGATGCCGGTGCGCTCCTGCTCCCGGCGCTCCAGCGAGGCCAGCCACTCCTTCGCCTCCCGGACGGAGCGCAGGAGACCGTCCAGTTCTTCGGAGAATCCCGGGCGGATGACGCCCCCAACGGAAAGGGAGGCCGGTGGGTCGTCCACAATGGCGCGCCGGATGAGGTCGGCGATCTCCGGAGAGGGATGGATGGCGGCATCGGGGAGCGCGTCGGCGGGAAGGCGCGCCCCGGCCTCCAGCGCCCGACGGATGCCGATGAGGTCGCGCGGGGTGGCGATACCCCCCACGACCCGATTGACCAGCCGCTCCAGGTCGGGCATATCCTTCAGCGCCTCCCGGACGCGGGCGCGCAGGACGCCGTCCTGTACAAACCGTTCCACCTCGTCCAGCCGCCGCTCAATGGCCTCCCGGTCCACCAGCGGCTGGGAGATGCGCAGGCGCATCAGCCGCCCGCCCATCGGCGTCAGCGTCCGGTCCAGCACTCCCAGGAGCGAGCCCTGCACCCGCCGGTCCCGCAGCGTCTCCGTCAGTTCCAGATTGCGGCGGGTAGCGGGGTCCAGGACAAGAAAACGGTCGGTGGAGTAGGTGCGCAGGGTAGTCAGTTGGGCCAGCGCCCCCTTCTGGGTCTCCTGGAGGTAGTGGAGAATGGCCCCAGCGGCGCGGACAGCCAGCGGTTTCCCCTCGCACCCGAAGCCCTCCAGGGTGGTGACGCTGAAGTGGTCCAGAAGAGTCTGGCGGGCCGCGCCCAACTCAAATCGGTAGGTCGGCCAGGGCGTGAAGTGAATGCCCGGGAAGTTCAGTTCCGGAAGCGGTGGACTGGTGGCAGATGCGGCGGATTTCCACTCCCGGGCGTCGGGATAGAGGCATTCGCGGGGCTGCAAGCGGGCCAGTTCGCGGGGCACCTCCTCCCGGGCCAGTTGGGTGGTGGCGAACTCGCCGGTGGTGATGTCGGCGTAGGCCAGGCCGGCGCGGTCGTCGTCCACGACCAGCGCGGCCAGGTAGTTGGGACGGCGCGCGTCCAGCAAGTTCGGTTCCACCACCGTGCCCGGCGTAACGACCCGCACCACTTCCCGCTCCACCAGTCCTTTCCCGGTGACCTCCCCGACCTGTTCAGCAATGGCGACGCGGTAGCCCTTCTCAATCAGGCGCGCGATGTAGTTCTCCACGGCGTGGTGGGGGACGCCCGCCATCGGCACGCGCACCCCCTTGGCGACGGGCCGGGAGGTCAGCACCAGGTCCAGTTCCCGCGCGGCGATCTCGGCGTCGGCGTCAAAGGTTTCGTAGAAGTCGCCCAACCGGAAGAAGAGGATGGCGTCGGGGTGCTGGGCCTTCAGTTGCAGGTACTGTTTGCGGATGGGTGTGACATCCATGCGGATTGCGGGTTCAAAATTGCAGATTCAAAATTGCAGATTGCAGATTGCAGATTATTTCTCTGCGTGCCACCGTTCGTTTTCGGTCTCCGGGCTGCGGATGAGGGCGACGACTTCGGCCGCGGCCTCCTCCACCGGTTTGGAGGTCATGTCCACGACGCGCCAGCCATGCCGATGGCAGAGTTCCAGGGCGTAGACGACCTCTGCCCGGACGCGCCGGACGTCGGCATAGTCGCTGACAATGGAACTGATCCGACGGGCGCGCACCTGGCGCAGTTGAGCCAGGCGGCTGGGCTCCACCGTCAGGCCGATGACCCGCTCCGGCGGCAAACGAAAGAGGACAGGGGGTGGGTTGACCTCCATCACGATGGGGACGTTGCCCACCAGCCACCCCCGGTAGGCCAGGTAGATGCTGAGCGGGGTTTTGCCGGTTCGGGAGACGCCCACCAGGACGATTTCGGCATGGGTCAATTCATCGGCATTGCGGCCGTCGTCGTGGCGCAGGGCGAAGTCCACGGCCTCAATCCGCTTGTTGAAGTCCTCCATCCGGTAGAGGCCGGGCTGGGCCAGCGGGGCTATTCCCACCAGATCGGTGAGGCGCTCCAGGAGCGGCCCCATCAGGTCCAGGGTGTGCACATGCTGGCGACGGCCCTCCTCAAACATCGCCTCCCGAAGTTCGGCAGAGACGAGGGTGTGAACGATAAGGGCGCCGGCCTCCGCAGCCTCCTGTACTACCTCCCGCACCCGTTCCCCTGTGCGGACTTCCCCGATCCGGCGCACCTCTACCGGCACGTCAAACTGGGTCAGGGCAGCCCGGAGTACCCGCTCGGCGGTTGTACCCGTGCCGTCGGAGACGGCGAAGACGATGTGGGGATTCATGGGAGTGTTGCGTATTCCGTATTCCGTTTGCGACCTGTGCTTTTACGTTACCACTTCCACCCGCAGGGCGGTCAGGACGTCGGCGATGGGGTTGATGATGGTCGCCGCCTCGGAGCCGGCGAAGAGCAGGCCCACCACCCGACGGTCCTGGTCCAGGACAGCAGAGCCGGAGTCGCCCGGCTGGCTCATCGGGGAGACGATCAGTTGCCCCTCAAAGAGGGCCTGCGGGCCGTAGTAGTCAATCCGCACTGTAGCGTCAATCTGGGTGATCATACCGGTGGTGTGCCCGGTTGTCCGGCCGCTTTTCTGGACGGACATCCCCAGAACGGCCTCGCCGATGCCCGTGGGGACGCCGATCCCGAGGATTTCCGGAGTGACCATATCGGGCTGCAAGGGGCGGGCCAGCGCCGCGTCCACGTGGTTTACGCCGGGGGTCTGCTTCACCGGCTCCAGCCGGTGCTGGGAGCCCAGCAGGGCCGCCAGGGTGTTCAGGCCGGTCGCGACCAGCCCGGCTAACTGACATTCCGGTTCGGTGGTCCCGAAGTCCAGGGGGACGAATTCCTCCAGCACGGCAATCGCGTCGCCCGCAGTCCCTCCGTCCGAAGGGCCGGGCTGGAGAATGGGGTCCCCGCGACGGCCCTTGTTGACATCGGCCAGGACGTGGTTGTTGGAGAGGATGAAGAGGTCGTTGCCGCGGCGCACCAGGCAGCCGAAGGTCCCGGCGCTGATGTGATAATGGCCCAGGGAGACCCCCGGCAGCACGACCGGGCGCCAGCGGTCCCGCGGGCCCAGGAACGCCCGCAGGACTCCCAACTCCACCACGTCGGTCGGAATGCCGTCCATCTGGGAGGGGATGAGGTCCTCCGCGTGCAGAGTGGATTTGTCCACCTTGTGCGTGACGGAGACGACCAGGCTCAGTTCGTCGGTGAGAACCCCCTCCCGAATCTTGTAGCCGATGCCGCAGCCGACGACATTGCGGCGGGAGAGTAGGTCGGTAATATGCCGCTGCTTGAGGGATTGAATCTGGGCGATGTAGGTGTCCATAGCAATAATCCTTGTCCATATATGAATACTTGCAGGAGTGCACTCCACGGGCTATTATAGTCGGCGACCCATTTGATTGATCATATATCCCCCTCATGCCAGGGCTTGCGCAGCAATTCACCTCGTATGCGACCATAACACGTTCTGGGAGACGCTTTCTAACTGCCACACTCGTTCTCTTTTTGCCGACGAGATAACAGACGCGCCCGAATGCCCGTGGGATCAAACCTGGCTTCATTTTGCTCTCGTACTCGCTGGGCTTCCTGCCGACGTCGTTCAAGGTAGGACTCCACCTCGGGCCGCCGTCTCAGGTAGTAACTGATCGTAGAGTAGACATCCGCAAGGGATAGAGTGGGATACTGCTGGACGATCTCCTCAGCCGTTGCACCCTCCAGAAACGCCTCCACCACAGTCTCCAGGGTGACCCGCGTGTTCCCCACGCGTATCACGCCATCGGCGTCCATTCGGAGAGGGATGGGTTCAGTAGCAACTAACAGTACAGAACTTTCCGTGTGCATAGTTCCTCCTGCATCCAGACAAAAATCTGCGGCTTATGTTCAAAAGTAGTGCACTTTCTCAAGGGTACCTTCACCCCACCTCTTGCCCCCTCCCCGCATTTGCCCACTTGCCTACTTGCCCTCTTGCTCCCCCGTCGCGGCGGGGGAGAGGAGGCCAGGGGGATGAGGGGGCGCTAAAGGCCAGACCCTGCCTGCACAAGGTCTGGATATAAGCCAAATCTTCTCACCGTCGGTGGAAATACCACTCCAGAATCTCCTGCGCCACGGGCACCGCCGCCACCGAGCCCTCGCCGCCGTTGTAGATAAAGACGATGAGGGCAATCTGGGGGTTCTCCACCGGCGCGTAGGCCATAAACCAGGCATGGGTCGGCTGGGCGAAGCCTTCCCGACAGATGCCCATCTGCCGGGCGATGTCGTCGCAGAACTGCGCGGTGCCGGTCTTGCCCGCCACCCGCACCCCCGCCACCTGGGCGCGGGTCGCCGTACCGTAGACGACCGCCCCCTCCAGCCCCTGCTGGATCAGCACCCAGTTCTCCGGCGAGATGGGCAGGGTGCGGCTGATCTCCGGCGTGAAGGGTTGCACAATGTTCCCCTGCGCGTCGGTGACGTGGTGGACGATACGCGGGCGGTAGAGCGTCCCACCGTTGGCGGTGGCAGCCATCACGTTCAGCATCTGCAACGGCGTGACCAGCAGGTATCCTTGCCCGATGGACAGGTTGTACGTATCACCGGTGGACCAGTTCTCCCCGATGGTCAACCGCTTCCAGCGGGCGGTGGGGACAAGGCCCGGCGCTTCCTGTTCCAGTTCAATCCCTGTCAGAGCCCCCAGGCCGAAGAGGTGGGAATACTCCACAATCTTATCCAGTCCCAGCCCGGCAAACCGCTCAAACCCTCCGCCCACCTGGTAGAAGAAGATGTCGCAGGAGAAAGCCAGACCGTGCACGACATCCAGCCAGCCGTGACCGGTCTGCTTCCAGCAATAGAAGGGCTGTGCGCGTTCCGGATCGTTGGGATAATACTTGTTGGGCAGCATGATGGTGCCGGGGCAATTGAGACGGGTTCGCGCCGTCAACACCCCCTCCTGGAGCGCCGCGGCGGCGGGAATGATTTTGAAAATGGAGCCGGGGGGCAACTGGTCCGCAATGGCGTGGTTCATCAGCGGGCGGTGAGGGTCCTCCAGCAACCGCTGATAGTCTTCCAGAGAGATGCCCTCGGCGAAGAGATTGTTGTCGTAGGCCGGCAGGCTGACCATCGCCAGAATCTCCCCGGTCTGGGGGTTCATAGCGATGACCACCCCGCGACGAGAATTGACCCGGTCCATCCCTTTCTGCAGGACCTGCTGGGCAACCTGTTGCAATTC
>CAKZOY010000144.1 GCA_937138275.1 uncultured Chloroflexota bacterium | reverse complement strand
GGGGACCTCTTTCGGCCGGAAGCCGAATTGGGTAATACCATTTATACTTTTAACGCATAGTTTGTCATTATAATTTATAATCTACCATTGTCAACATAGTTACCATAGCCCCTATGGAACTGCTCTTCACCCTTCGCTGGTATCTGGCCCTGCAGGTTTTCGGCCTGGCGGCGCTCCCCCTGACCCTACGCCTCTTTCGCCGCATGCCTGGCCGCGGCTACGCTTTTGCCCGTCCCCTGGGGCTCCTGGTCGCTGGATGGGGGCTCTGGCTCTTCTCCGTCTTCGGCTGGCTGCCGAACACCGCAGGCGCGGTTGCGGCGGTCCTGGTCCTCCTGGCCCTGGCGGGCCTCTTCCTCTGGCTCCGACCGTCTTCTGATGAGACCGACGCCGTTCCTCTCCCGCGCGGCCTCGTCCTGACCGTGGAGGTGCTCTTCGCCACCGCCTTCGTCCTCTGGGCGCTGGTGCGAGCCTACATGCCCCGCATTGAGACCGCCGGGGGGGAGAAATGGATGGAGATCGCCTTCCTGAACGCCGTCCTGCGGGCCCCCCGTTTCCCGCCTCAAGACCCCTGGCTCTCCAACTACGCCATTTCCTACTACTATTTCGGCTACGTGATGATGGGTATGCTGGCCCGCCTGGCGGCCGTTCCCTCCACCGTCGCCTTCAACCTGGGGATTGCCACCCTCTTTGCCCTCACTGTCACCGCCGCCTACGGGCTGGTATATGCCCTCCTGGCCCGGGCGGGGGAATCCGATGCTCGCTGGGGGGCGTTCTGGGGACCGCTGACCGTCGCCATTGTCGGCAACCTGGAGGGACTGCTGGAAGTTTTCCACGCCCGCGGCCTCTTTCCGGCCGCGTTCTGGAGATGGCTGGACATCCGTTCCATCAACGTCCCGCCTCCCTCTTTCGCCGAGGGCTCCTGGGTGCCGACCCGCTTTATGTGGTGGTGGCAGGCCTCGCGGGTGCTCCACGACTACGCCCCCTGGCACACCCCCGCCCGTCCCGCCGAGTGGGAAGTGATAGATGAATTCCCGGCCTTCTCCTTCATCCTGGGGGACATGCATCCCCATCTGCTCTCGCTCCCCTTCGTCCTGCTGGTCCTGGCCCTGGCCCTGAACCTGTTTTTTGCCCGGAGAGGCCGAGACGTCCCGCCGCGCCGCCTTCTCTTGCTGGGCCTGAGTGGGTGGGAGTTTTTCCTGTACGCCCTCTGCCTGGGCGGTCTGGGCTTCCTGAACACCTGGGACTTCCCCATCTACGCTGTCGTCCTCGCCCTCGCCTTCCTCCTTGCCCACCGGCAAACTTGCAAACTTGCCCCCCTGCCCCCTTGCTTCCTTGCCTACTTGCCCACCTGCATTCTTGCCTTCCTGCTCTACCTCCCCTTCTGGCTGAGCCTGCGCTCCCAGGCGGCGGGAATTTTGCCCAACCTCTTCAACCCCACCCGCCTCCCTCAGTTCCTGGTGATGTTCGGCCCGCTGCTGTTTCCCGTTGCGGTGTGGACGGCCTCTCGGGCCCGGGAGGCGAAAGTCCGCCTGAATACCATCGCTTTCTGGGGACTGGCGCTCATCGTTGGGCTGACCGCTTTCCTCCTGCTGGCGATTTTCATCAGCCCGGAGGGGCGCGCCTACCTGGTCGCGTGGCGCAGCGGCGGCCCCATCCCCGGCCTGGAACACATCCCCGATGCCGCTCATCTGGTCGGTCAGAGGCTTCTGGCGCGCTTCCTTTTCCCCTGGACGGCTCTCCTGCTGGCCCTAATGCTCGCCGCGGCGGTGGCAACCCTCTTTGCCTCCCGCCGTTCTTCCGACACCGACGACGAACCGGAGAACCTCTACCTGCTCATTCTGGCCGCGATGGGCGCGGCGCTCCCCCTGGCGGTGGAATTCATCTATTTGCGGGACCTGTTCGGCACCCGGATGAACACCGTCTTCAAGTTCTATTTCCAGGCCTGGACGATGTGGGGGATCGGGGCCGCGTACGCGCTGGCGCTCTTTGTGCGGCAGGGGCCGCGTTGGGCGGCGGCGGTGGGGATAACGCTTATCCTGGCGGGCCTGGTCTACCCGGCGCTGGCGATCCCCGCGCGTGCGCGGGAGTACGGCGGCTCGCCCACCCTGGATGGCGCGGCCCATCTGCGCCCCTTCTACGCCGCCGATATGGCTGCCATAGACTGGCTGAACGCGCACGTCCAGGGCACGCCGGTCATCCTGGAAGCGCCGGGCGACCGGTATCGGGCCTACGTCTACGAGGGCCGGGTTTCCGCCTTCACGGGCCTTCCCACCCTGCTGGGCTGGGGCGGGCACCAGCACCAGTGGCGGGGAACCTACGAGGAGCCGGCCCGTCGGGAGCCCGACATTGAGGCCCTCTTCACGACGACGGACCTGAACCTGGCCTTGACGCTTATAGAGCGGTATGGTATAAAATACGTCTACATCGGCCCACTGGAGGTGAGCCGTTATCCCTTCGCGGGCCTGGCGAAATTTGCTCAGATCGGCAAAGCGGTATACAACTCCGGGGGCGTCACCATCTACCGCATCTTGCATCCTGCAGCGCCCGTCCCATAAACATTACCGATACCCAACTACCCAATGACCAACCCTTCCGATCGCCTTCTCTGGACCATCCTGGTCGTTCTGGCCGCGGGGCTGCGCCTGATCGGGCTGGGGGTATCCCCCCTCTCCGCCGAAGAGGCCGCGCAGGCCCTGACCGCCCTGCAGGCGGTGCGCCCCGGCATCCTTTCGTCGGGGACGGTCTCCGTCCCCCCGCTGCTTTTCCACCTTAACGCCTTTCTCTTCGCCCTGCTGGACGGGAGCGATGGACTGGCCCGCCTGATTCCGGCCCTCTGCGGCATCGGCTTGGTGCTCACGCCGCTCTTTCTGCGGCGCTACCTGGGCCGCTGGGGCGCGCTGGGGAGCGGGCTGATGCTGGCCCTTTCCCCAACCGTTCTCTCGTACTCGCGCACCCTGGACGGCGCCGTCCCCGCGGCCTTTGGGGTGATGCTCCTGGTGGGGGCATTTGCCCGCTACCTGGACTCCTGGCGCGCCGTCTGGCTCGCCGTGGGCGGGATCGGGCTGGCACTGGCCCTCACGGCCGGGCCTACCGCCTGGGGGCTGCTGGTGGGCCTGATCCTGGCCCTGGGGGCGGGGTTCTATGCCTGGCGCCAGCAGGTGGCCTGGTACTGGCCGATGATCCGCCCCGCCCTGGGCCGGGGGCTGGTGGCCTGCGGGCTGGGCCTCATCGTCTTCGGCGCCGGACTGGGATTCCATCCCGCCGGGCTGGCGGATGCCGGAGAACAGTTCCTCCACTGGCTACGGGTCAACCCGTCCGCCGCCTCCGTTCCGACTGTCCTGGCCTCCGAACCGTTGATTCTGACCGCCGGACTCGTCGGAGCGGGGCTGGCGCTGAAGCGGCGCCACGGGATGGGGCTTCTCTGGACCTTCTGGGCCCTCACCGGCGCGGTCCAGTGGCTCCTGGGATTCGGGCAGGGGGGACGCGCGGGGACGGGGCTGGATGGACAGGGACAAGCCCTGTCCCTGCTGGTTCCCCTGGCCGGGTTGGGGGGGATCGCGGTGGAGGAACTGGCGCGCGGGTTGCGGACCCGCAGCCACGGCGTGGGGGGCGCGGTCTACCTGATTCTATCGCTGGTCCTGTGGACCCATACCGGCCTGATGCTTTCCCGGTATTCCCGCTATGGCCAGTGGGCGGACCTGATTCTCATCGGCATCAGTCTGGCCATGCAGGTCATCCTGGCCCTTCTCCTGGCGCTCACCCTCTCCGTTCCCACGGAGGAGGAGACGCCCGAAGAGGCGACCCGGCGGGCCGCGTTCACCGTGCTCGGCCTGGCGGGGGCGGCGCTGGGGGTGGTGCTGGTGGCGGTCACCTTCGCCACCGGATGGCGCGTGGCCCACTTCTGCCCGGCCGATCCGGCCTGCGCGCTCTCCGCCGACCCCACGACCCCCGACGTCCGCCTTCTGGTGGAGCAGATTCGGTGGGTCGGCACGCGCCACGGCCTGCTCCGGCCTTCGGTTGCCCTGCTGGGAGAGCCCGACCCGGCCCTGGTCTGGGCGCTGCGGGAGTTTGACCTGCGCGTCGTCGGGGCGGATGCGGTCGGCGGGGACGATCCGCCGCAGATCGTGGTCGCCCCGGCCGACGTCCCGGTGCCTTCCGGATACGTCGCTTCGGCCTTCACCCTGCGCCGCTTCTGGGTGCGCCCGCAACTCCTGTACCAGTGGGTGCGCTGGTGGCTTTACCGGGAACCCCCCTTCCCTTCACTACCCGCCGCCCAGGTCGCGCTGTGGGTGTATCGGGAGTAGCGGGCAGTAGGGAGCAGGGAGCAGGAAGCAGGGAGCAGGAAGCAGGAAGCAGGAAGCAGGAAGCAGGGAGCAGGAAGCAGGAAGCAGGTCGCAATTACGGTTCGCGATATGCGATTTGCGATACGCGATATGCAATCGGATATTTTACGCTTTACGTTTTACGCTTTACGCAATACGCATCACGGAGCACACTATGTCCAGAACCAAATTCATCTTCGCAGGCGTTC
>CAKZOY010000143.1 GCA_937138275.1 uncultured Chloroflexota bacterium | reverse complement strand
ACGTAAAACGTAAAACGTAAAACGTAACTGCGATGCGAATCCTCTGCGTCACCCCATACGTTCCTTCTCCCATCCGCACCCGGCCCTACAACCTGATCCGGGAACTGGTGCGCCAAGGCCATTCTGTCACACTTCTGACTGCCGCCACCTCGCCGGAAGAAGTCCAGCAGGCGGAGGAATTGCGGGATTGGGGGAGCCGGGTGGAGGTCTTCCGGGTACCGCGCGTCCGCTCGGCATGGAACTGTCTGGCAGCCCTCCCCACCGGGGAGCCACTGCAGGCCGTCTACGCCTACCACCCGACGATGGCGCGCCGTCTGACCGCTCTGGCAGACCCCCAGGCGGTGGACATCGTCCACATTGAACACCTTCGGGCCGCCCGCCTGGTGCGGGCAGTGGACAAGGTCCCCGTTGTCTACGATTCGGTGGATTGCATCTCCCTCCTCTTTGAGCAGACCCTGCGCATCACCCCCCACTGGAAGGCCCGCATAATGGCCGCGGCCGACCTGGCCCGCACCCGCCGCTACGAGGCCCATCTGCTGATCCGCTACGATCAGGTCGTGGTGACCTCGCGACGGGATAAAGAGGCCCTGGAGGACCTGGCCCGCCGCTACCTGCTCCCCCCGGCCCGACCGGCACCGGTCACCGTCGTGACCAACGGCGTGGACCTGGAGTACTTCCGGCCGCAGAACGGGCCGCGGGAAGGGCGAATGGTGGTCTTCACCGGCAAGATGAGTTACCACGCCAACATCGCTGGCGCGCTGTACTTCGCCCGTCAAGTTCTCCCCCGCATCTGGGCCCACGACCCGCAGGTAGAGTTCTGGATTGTCGGCAAGGACCCGCCGCCAGCGGTGCGGCAACTGGCGCAGGACGAGCGAATCAAAGTGACCGGCGCGGTGGCGGACCTGCGCCCCTACCTGGCGCGGGCGGCAGTGGCGGTTTGCCCCGTGCCCTACGCGGTGGGGATACAGAACAAAGTGCTGGAGGCGCTGGCAATGGGCACGCCCGTCGTCTGCAACGTGGCCGCGCTGGCAGGACTGGAGGCGCGGGACGGCGAGGATGTCCTGCGCGCCGACAACGCCGACGACTTCGCCCGACAGGTGTCGCGATTGCTGAACGACCCCGAACTGGCCGCCCGATTGAGCGCCAGCGGGCGCCGGTATGTGGAGACCCATCACCGCTGGGATGCCCTCACAGCGCGATTGGTTGGGGTCTACCAGAACGCTACAGAGCAGAGACTTTAGGCCATTTTTCATTTTCGCATCACCTAAAACTGACGACCTTATGGTAACCTATCGGAAAGTAAGCCATCCTTGTCGGTGACTTTGCTGTTAAGGAGGATTCCCATGACCGTCCTTATCTCCCGGTCTGCGCCGGACGTTCCCCCTCACCCGCCTGGCCCGGCCGTCTCCCGCGGCGCCCTGACCGCGCTGGGAGCAATCGGCCTGGCCCTCCTCCTGGTCGGCCTGGTACTGGCCGCAAACAACACCACACTGTTCCCCCCAACCACAGAGCAAATCAATGCCGGCCAGAGTTACAGCGGCACCTACACTGACACCCATACCGCCGACGGGACCTATCGGGTGCTGCAGGAAACCTACGTGACCGGCACCGCCCGCACGCTGGCCGACAATCCGAATGAGTTTTCGGAGAGCGCGACCTATACGGACGTCATCGTCTTCATCCCCTACACGATGCCCGCGGAGGGAGGATATATCTACCGGATCGCGCCCTATATTTTCCAGACGGGCACGACCCAACTGCGCGTCGCCCTCTACGCCGAG
>CAKZOY010000142.1 GCA_937138275.1 uncultured Chloroflexota bacterium | reverse complement strand
GTAGTTACGATTCAACAGGAAATATAGCCCTATTAGGATACCGGCAACGTGATGGTGAACACCGCGCCACCTTGCGGGGCATTCGCGGCCGTGATAGTCCCTCCATGTTGCCGGATAATGCTGCGGGAAATGGCAAGTCCCAATCCGGTACCGGTTTTCTTTGCGGTAACGAAAGGCTCAAACAGTTGGGACATCAATTCAGGCGGGATACCCGGGCCGGTGTCCGTAAGCGTCACCACTAACCGCCGATCGTCGGCCCGAACCGCGATATCCAGTTGCCCGCCTTCGGGCATCACATCTATTGCATTCAGAATGAGATTGAGAAAGACCTGGGCAAGTTGATCCTGGGAACCCGCAACGGGTGGCAGATTGTCCGGAATGTCCAGATTGACCCGGATGTGGTGTTTCTGAAGTTGTGCGCTGGTCAGGTCCAGGGAGTATCGGATCACGCTACCGATCGCGACCAGGCTGTGTTCCGCCTGGGATGGACGGGCAAAATCCAGGACGCGGCGCGAGACGTTCATCAGCCGCCGGATCTCCCGCCGGATGGCGTGCAGATATTCTTCCTTCTCCCCTTCACTGATCGGAAAATCCATCACCAGTTCCAGCGCGGTCCAGACGGAGTGTAGGGGATTGTTGATCTCATGGGCCAGGGTGGCTGCCAATTGCCCCATCGCAGCGATCCGTTCAGTCTGGATCAGGTATTGCTCCATTTGCTTCCGCTCGGTGATATCCCGTACCATCAGACAAAGGACGTTCTGTCCGCGATACGAAATCCGGTTGGCACTGACTTCCACATGGATGAGGGCGCCGTCTTTGCGCCGGTACGTCTGCTCGCCGGGGAAGCATATCTCTCCCTCTGTTGCCGCCAGAGCGTCGTTCTCCATCTGCTCCTGGAATTCATTAGAAATATCGTAGAGGGTGCGTTGACGCAGTTCCTCTTCTGTATAGCCCAGAAGACTCTGAAACGCGCTGTTCGTCTCCACGAACGTCCAGGTCTCCGGGTTGACCAGCGCGATACCCTCCGAGGCCTGCTCCACGACGGTGCGATATCTCTCTTCACTCTCTTTTAAATCTTGCTGAGCCCGTTGCAGAGCATCCAGCATGTGGTTGATGGCAGACGCCAGGTCGGCCAGTTCGTCCTTTCCCTTCACTCCGACCCGCCGGGAGAGGTCGCCGGTGGTACCAATGGCATCTACCTCGGTATGGAGAGTCACAATGCGGGAAATACCCATCCGTTCCATAAAAAACGAACTGAGCCCCAGAAACATGAGGCCGATGCCTACCAGAGAGAAGAAGTGGAAACGGTTGGCGACTTTTCCTTGCTGGTATATGATACGAGGGAGATGCACGCGAATGATCAGGGCCGGGTCGCCGTAGATGTCCCGCAGCAGTGTGTATCCTGCGATGGAATCTTCGTCCAGGGGACGGGCCAGCACGTCAGGCCCAAATGTCAGGATACCCCGGGCCATCTGAACGTCGGTGGGCATTTGATCGGGGCGGTCTATCCGATATGCAGCGATCGGGTACCCAAACAGGCCAGATAGACGTTCCACTTCGGCCGGAGCCAGGTACCGTCCTACGATCAGCGTACCCCGAATCGGACCCCGGAAAAGACTGTCGGAGATCGGCCAGGCACTGAAGAATAAGGGGCCGTCGGGCAACAGGATGATTCCGGTCCGACTAACCGTTGGGTCGGTATGGTGAGTAATGGTGGGATCGGTGATCAGCATCTCCACCGCTGCCGGAAGGGGGATTTCCCGATGTTTCTCCAGATCGTACGCTTTCCCGTATACTATCTGCCCCGTGCGATGGACGAAAAGCATGATGTTCAACCGGAGATTCTCAAAGACCTCATCGGTCAGATTCAGTTGGATATAGTTCTCATTCCCGTCCCCTATAAACTGATACGTATCGTCCCACGGCGCCCAATCGCCTCCCACCCGGTTCAGTTCGTCCAGGCTTTCCTGGATAATGTTCTTGACCTGACGAACTTCTTCTTCCACCTCTTGCTGCTCCAGGCGGGAGAGATTGTTGGACAGGGTCGTAGAAAAAAGGAAGTAAAGGACGGTTATCAACAGGACAAATATGAAGGTAATGAGAACAAGGGCTTTTACCCGAAGGGACATCTTACCTTACCATCCACTGGCCACCACAAAAGCGATGGCGAATTCTCGTTCGTGGGAGAGGCTGACCGCCCAACGGGTCAGTCCCAGTTGGGTCGCCCGTTCCAGCGCCCAGCCGTGGAGGTAGATTTCCGGACGGCCACGCCAATCCCCCACCACTTCCACTTCCTGCCATCCCACCCCATCGGGTGCCAGGATGCGCACGCCGACCCCCAGCGCTTTGGCCGCGGCCTCCTTGGCGGCAAAGCGCGCCGCCAGTTCCGGTGCCCGCCCCCGACTGTAGATGACCTCCGCAGGAGTGAACACCCTGCGCAGGAAACGCTCGCCGTATCGTCGCAACATGCGCTCCACCCGCGCGATCTCCACGACATCCACACCTACGGCCAAACCAGGGAAACCCGGCGGGGAGAAAGGGGCCGGAGCGGGGGAGACCAGAGTCTTGCGATAGTGGACGGTGCGCTCTACTTCCTCAAAGCCCAGTGCCCGATGGGCCTGCTGGCTGACTTCATTCCGGATGTCTGCGTCGGAGGCGATTTCCCGGCAGCCGCGGGCACGCGCCCATTCCTCCGCCGCAGCGATCAGCGCCTGCCCGATCCCCCGCTGGCGCGCGGTCTCCTCCACGAACCAGCCCTCAATGTAGCCCACGGGGCTGGAGGAGCACCCCTCGGCGTACTCGCGCAGGGAGACCTCCACGAAGCCGTTCAGGCGACCGTCCTCCCCAACGCTCACAAAGACGGCATGCCGCCAGGGGTTAGAGAGAATGGCCGCCATGTCGGCGGCGTGAGTTGCAGGGGACTGGTCGGGCCACAGGGCCATCCGCAGGGCCAGCCATTGTTCCCGATCGGATGGGGAAAGAGGGCGGATGAGCATAACGTAATACGTGATACGT
>CAKZOY010000141.1 GCA_937138275.1 uncultured Chloroflexota bacterium | reverse complement strand
CCAGGAATCCTGCACCACCGGTGACTAAGAAGCGCATGTCGCGTATCGCTTATCGCGTATCGCGTATCGCGTATCGCATGTTGCGTGTTGCGTAGTGCGTGTGTTGTCCGCTCTTCCCGAATTATACCGCAAATCCGGCGTAACGGAACTTTGTCACTGCCCAGGGCTTGTGCAGCAAATCGTTTTGAGGGAGTGACGCGCCCGTGAAAAGGGGGGAAAGTGGGGTTTGTGGGGGCGGCGAAGCCGCCCCCACAAACCCCACACCCCACCCCTTTCCCATGCCGGTGAATTGCTACACAAGCCCTGCCCAGGGGAATCAGATGTTCAAGCGTCACCTTGCAAACGGAAGGCAGATGTACAGGATGCAATCCCGGTCCTCCGGGGAATCGTACAGGTGTGCCCGGCACTCCGGAAATAGTTCCTGCAACCGTTGCAAGTTCTCGTCGTCGTAGGGGTACAGGATGTACATGCGCGCCTCTTCCCGGGGATGGGCGGCCGCCTCCTCGGCGCTCTTCAGGCAGTTGGGCCAGCGCGGGACCCCCAGTTCCGAGGCAATGACCTGCGGGTCCAGCCATCCCCGGCAGGCGATCGCGTAGGCCCGTTCCGCCGAACCGATAACTTTCTCAAAACTCCGGATGGCCGAGGTGACCTCGCCGATGTCCAGCACTGCTCCGCGGTACGACTCCGCATAGCGCACAAAGACCCGATGGCCATTGACCCCGAGAAGGGCGATGACCAGGAGGGCGGTGGCAGCGCCCGTCAGGATGCGTGACCCACGCCGGAGCGAGGCCCTCCATATCCCCTGAACCCACAGGCCCACCGGGAGCGCGGCGATTGCGAAGACGACCGGAATGGCGTTGCTGGTCCGCATGACGCTGGGGTTCTCCCCGGGATGCGAGAGAACCAGCGCTGAAGGGAGCAGGCTGACGGCGCCCGCCACCATCAGCCCCAGGGTCAAAACGTCCCGATCCTGGCGGCGAACGGTTCGCCCGAAGGCGATGACCGTCCCCAGAATCAGCAGCCCCCCGAGGATGGGGTCCAGCACCGGCTCCCCCGGCAGGGTGCTTATCGCCACGGTATCTCCGCGCCAGTGGAACATCAGCGCCAGATTGACCAGGTTGCGCAGAAACACGAGGCCCGAGCGCGGGATATCCGGATGCTGGTCCAGATACCAGGATGTACGCTTCCAGAAGGGCTCCGGGTATGTCAGGGCGAACCCCGCCAGGGGGATGAAGACCAGGAGTGCGGTGAGGACGGTCAGGGCGAGGTTCTGCCAGCGCAACCGGCGCCCGAGGTCGTGGCGCCGCGCGGCCAGCCAGACGACGGCCCAGCAGAGGGCCGCTGCCAGCGGGACGATGCGGAAGGCGGTATAGGTGTAGAGTCCTGCGCCCAGGATCAGCCCCAGCCAGAGGAAATCGTTGCGGTGGCCGGAGCGCAGCCCGCGCATCATAAAGTAGAACACCCACGCGCTGGCGAGGATGGACATAGCGCAACGGAGCCCCAGGCGGCTGAGGATCACCGGCCAACTGGCGACAGCGGTAAAGAGGGCCGCCCAGAATCCCACCCAGCGCCCGTAGACCTCGCGGGTCAACAGGTACACTCCGGGTAGGGTGAGCAGTCCCACCAGCGCCGATGCCAGTTTGAGCCCGTCCAGCCCAACCTCCATGCCGGTCAGACGGATGACCGCCGCCGTCCAGTAGAAAAAGGCTGGTTCGCGGCCCATGTTTCGTGGGAAGAAGACCGGCCGTTCCGGCAGTCGCAGGAGTTCACGGACATCCAGAAGGTTGAAGCCGTGGTCGTAAGTCATCTCCGGGGGGACCTGATGGAAGCGCCACAGGCGGAAGAAGGCTCCCAGCGCCAGCAGTCCTGCCAGAGCGATCCCTTCCCAGGAGATGCGCCACCCGTCCCGGTCTATGCCCCACCGCGCCGGAGAGAAGCGGAGCAGGGGGCCCTCCCGGAACGCCGCCATCAGGGCACCCACGCTGACGATCCAAGCGATGAGCCCTGGGGTCTCAAATGTGTTGTCCCTGGAATAAGCGATGTTGACGGCCGTTGCAACGATGCCGATGAGCAGCAGGGCCAGACGCCAGCCCGCGCGATGCCCGGCGGGCCCTTTGGGGGGTAGTTCAGGAAGCGACGGCGTCTCCCCGAAGAGCCGCGGTTCTCTGCGGGCCGCCCAGAGCCAGAGCGCCGCCGCCACCCCCCAGCCCAGCAGTCCCAGCCAGACCTGCCGGACCAGGAGCAGGGCGCCGAAAATGGCGATGACTACTGCCTCCGCCGTGACAATCCAGACCATTGTATGCCGGACCGTGCCTCCGTTGTGAATTCTTTCGTGCCCTTTGAACCCGACGCTAAAACCGTTTCGGATTCGTGTCCCATAGTATAACACGCTCTGATAAATCAGGGAACTGCGTAATCCCCGGGGGCTGAAAGGGGTGGGGTGTGGGGTTGTGGGGGCGGCTTCGCCGCCCCCACAACCCCACTTTCTCCTTGACTTCGTGTTTACCCCTTGCTCGCTGGGGGTGAAAAACTACCCATACAAGCCTGCCCTGAATAGATTGACAATGGCAAATTTTAAGTTATAAAACAAAAATTGACAGCTGTGCCCTTTGAAAAGGCCGCTGGC
>CAKZOY010000140.1 GCA_937138275.1 uncultured Chloroflexota bacterium | reverse complement strand
GCAGATAGAAGAGAAAGTGAAACGAGAGGGGAAAGTGCTGTGAAATCCGGTCGGGAAGAAAAGGTCCGAGACAAAAAGGGGAAAGAGCGCATCCGCCGGGGCACAAAGTACCAGGCCGCCGCGATTCCTGCGGAGGAACCCCCGGAAATTCTTCCGTTTATCAACACCATCATCGTAGGGGATGCCGAAGAGGTGTTGAGAGGATTGCCCACCGAGAGCGTGGATATGGTCATTACCTCTCCCCCGTATAACTTCGGCCACTCCTATGCCGGCGACCCAACGGAAGATACCCGCGAATGGAATGAATACTTCGGCAAACTGTACCGAATCTGGTCGGAATGCTACCGCATCCTCAAGCCCGGCGGTCGCATTGCGGTCAACGTCCAGCCCCTCTTCTCCGACTACATTCCCACCCACCACATCATTTCCCACCAACTCCAGCAGATCGGGTTTCTGTGGAAAGCGGAAATCTTGTGGGAGAAGAGCAATTACAACGCCAAGTACACCGCCTGGGGAAGCTGGCAATCCCCCTCTATGCCTTATCTCAAGTACACGTGGGAATTCATTGAGGTCTTTGACAAACTCACCCATCGCAAGCCTGGCCCGCGGGAGGCAATTGACATCACCGCCGAAGAGTTCAAGGAATGGGTATACGGGCGCTGGGCTATTGCACCGGAGAGCCGGATGCGGGAGTACGGCCATCCGGCGATGTTCCCAGAGGAAATCCCATACCGCCTGATGCGACTCTTTACCTATCGGGGCGACATCGTGGTGGACCCCTTCAACGGCGCCGGGACGACTACGGTGGTGGCCTACCCTGCGTCGCCGTTTCATCGGCGTGGACATCTCCCCAGAGTACTGCCGGACGGCCCTTGAGCGGTTGCGCCGGGAATCGGCCCAGAAACTGCTCTTTGAGTGCGACGAAAGCGGCGCGCTCTCCCTGCCCTTCCCGTATCCTGACCCGCGCCTGATCGTCTGGGAAGCCCATTAACCTGCCCACTTGCACCCTTGCAAACTTGCTATGAACCGTGCTCTTAACCTCTACACCCTGCAACAACTGGACCTGGAGGAGGAATCCATCCGCCGACGGCTGAAGGAGATCGCCGCCGCGCTGGGGGAAACTCCCGCCCTCCAGGAGGCCCGCCGCGCCGCCCGCGACGCTGCCGAGACTGTCCATCGCTGGGCCGCCCGCCAGCGGGACCTGGAACTGGCCGTCCAGAGCCTCAAGGACGAAATCCGCACCGCCGAGCGGACCCTCTACAACGGCAGTATCCGTAACCCCAAGGCGCTGGACGACCTCCAGAAAAAGGTCGTCTCCCTGAAGCGGTTGCTGGAGAAGCGGGAGGAGGAACTGCTGGAGGCGATGATCGCCCGCGAGGAGGCTGAGGCGGCCCAGCAGCAGGCCGATGCGCGCCTGCGGGAGACGGAATCCACCTGGCAGGCCGACCAGTCCAGACTGACGGCGGAGAAAGCGGCCCTGGAGAAGCGCCTGGGGGAGGTCGCTCGCGCCCGCGCCGCGCTGCTTCCCACCATCCCCCCGTCCGACCTGGAGACCTACCGCAACCTGCGGCGGACGAAAGGGGGGCTGGCTGTCGCCATGATGCGTCGGGGCGCATGCACCGCCTGCGGGATGGAAGTGCCCTCGGGCCGCCTGGAACGGGCCCGCGAGGCCGCCCTCTTCTTCTGCGGGAACTGCGAACGGATTCTGGTGAGAGAAGAGGAAATTCAATGAAACTCCCCGCCCGTCTCGCCGAACTGCGGGGGCTCCTGCAGGCTCTGGATTGGGACGAACTCTCCTTAGCCGTCCAGCGGGAGGCCGCTACCCGCCTGGCTATCGTCGGCCCTGTCAACTCCGGCAAGTCCACCCTCTTCAACCAACTCATGGGCCGCCGGGTCTCCCCCGTCACCGCCGTCCCCGGTACCACTCAGACGGTGCTGGAGGAGCGGTTCGGTCCTTTTACTATGGTGGACACGCCGGGCTTCGGAGAAGTGGGTGGGCTGGACCGGGCCGAGATCGCCCGCCGCGCCGCCGAAGAGGCCAGCGTCGTTGTCCTGCTGCTGGACGCCGCCGCCGGAATCCGCCAGTCCGATTACGAAATCCTGCAATCGCTGGAGGCGACCGGCATCCCGGTTATCGTCGCGCTCAACAAGATAGACCTGGTGCGCCGGGAACTTCCCGCCATCCTGGAGGATGCCCGCTGGAAACTGGGGGTGACTCCTATCCCCATCTGCGCCCGTACCGGCGCGGGGGTGGCGGAGCAGTTGATCCCCGCCATCGTGGAGTCCCATCCCTGGATCGCGGTCGCCCTGGGACGGGCGCTCCCGGCCTACCGCCGCCAACTGGCCCAGCGCCTCGTCCGCAGCGCCGCTACCCTCAACGGCATCATCGCCGCCGAGCCGGTGCCGGGGCTGGATGTCCCCCTCCTGCTGGCCGGACAGGTGCGAATGGTCCTGCGCATCGCCGCCATCTACGGCGAATCCCTCTCCGTCCGCCACGCCAAGGAACTGCTCACCACCATCGCCGGGGGCGTGGGGTTGCGCTTTCTGGCCGGCCAGTTGGCCAAAGTGCTCCCCGGCCCCGGCTGGGTCATCGCCGGAGTGGTCAACGGCCTGGGCACCTGGGCCATCGGCCAGACGGCCATCCTCTACTTTGAGACCGGCAAACGGATGACCCCGGCCCAACTCCGGGACTATTACCGTCGGGCCCGTCGCCACCCCCGACGGGAGACCGCCCCGGCGGAAGGAGAACCGTCACTATGAAGAAACAGTTTGTCCGCGACCTGCGCCCGGGCAAACGGGTGCTCAGTTTCTTCGTCCTGCGCCGCAAACAGCGGGAACCGTTCCGCGATCGCACCCGCGGCGAATTCCTCACCCTCATCCTGGCCGACCGCACCGGTGAAATCCTGGCCCGCGTCTGGGAGGACGCGCCGACCGTGGACCAGCAGATAGAGGCCGGACAGGTGGTGAAGGTACTGGGACATGTGGAGGACTACCTGGACCGCTGGCAGGTCATCGTGGAGAAAATCCGTCCGGCGCGGGAGGGGGAGTAC
>CAKZOY010000139.1 GCA_937138275.1 uncultured Chloroflexota bacterium | reverse complement strand
GGCGCCCTCGCCGCCTACCGCCAGGCCCTGGAGTGGCGGCCGGGGGAGGAGGGGATTCGGAAGAGGATTCAGGAACTTCTCCCCGTCCATTCGTCCGGAGAATAAACGGCAGGAGTCCTATGGCGATTCGCATTCATCCCACTGCCGAGGTTTCGCCAAAAGCCCTCATAGGCGATGGCACCTCCGTCTGGCACCACGCCCAGATAAGGGAGGAAGCACAAGTTGGAAAGAACTGTATCATCGGCAAAGGGGTGTACATAGACGCCGGGGTCAGGATCGGAGACAAAGTCAAAATTCAAAACTACGTATCTATCTATCGGGGAGTGACGATAGAAGAGGGAGCCTTTATCGGCCCGCACGTCTGCTTCACCAATGACCTCTACCCCCGCGCAGTGAACCCCGATGGCTCGTTGAAAGGGGCTGAGGATTGGACGCTGGTGGAAACCTGTATAGGACGGGGGGCTTCCATCGGCGCAAATGCCACTATCCGCTGTGGGGTCACCATTGGAGAGTGGGCGATCATCGGCGCGGGAAGCGTGGTCACCCACGATGTCCCCCCATATGGGTTGGTTTACGGAAACCCTGCTCGCCTGCACGGGTTTGTCTGCCCCTGTGGGAGGCGATTGGAGGAAAAGGGTCGCTCCGGCGAATCCGTCGCGCTCTGTTGTCCACACTGTGGCCGTGAAATCCTTATCTCCCTTGATGATTGGAGGGCCATAGTATGATCCCCATCGCAAGACCTCAGATAGGAGACGAGGAAATAGAGGCGGTTACCGAGGTCTTGAAATCGGGCATCCTGGCCCAGGGGCCGCGCGTGCAGGCTTTTGAGGAAGCCTTCGCTCAAATCTGCGGGGTAAAATATGCCATCGCTACGTCCTCGGGCACCACGGCGCTGCACATCGCCCTGCTGGCCCATGGTATCGGCCCAGGGGATGAGGTGATCACATCTCCGTTCACTTTTATCGCTTCTGCGAATAGTGCGGTATACGTAGGGGCTCGCCCTGTTTTCGTAGACATAGACCCGCGCACTTTCAATATAGACCTGGAGAGAATAGAGGCGGCCATAACACTCCGCACAAAAGCGATTCTGGTCGTTCATCTCTACGGATTGCCTTGCGATATGGCCCCGATCATGGCGATCGCAGAGAAACATGGAGTGATCGTCATTGAGGATGCCTGCCAGGCTCATGGGGCGGAGTACAGAGGGCGCAAGGTCGGTTCTTTCGGCACGGGGGTTTTTTCGTTCTATCCCACCAAGAACATCACCTCCGGTGAGGGAGGAATGATCACCACCGATGATCCAGCGCTCGCCGAACGCTGTCGGATGATCCGAAATCACGGCATGCGGAAGCGGTACTTCCACGAGGAACTGGGTTTTAACTTTCGGATGACGGACGTTCACGCGGCGATCGGGCTGGCCCAACTCCCCAAACTGGAACAGTTCAATCGGATTCGGCAAGCGAATGCCCGGTTCTTTAACGAGCATCTCCGGGGAGTGGTTGTCCCGACCGTCCCGGCCGATCGCACCCACGTGTTTCATCAGTACACCATCCGTGTTCCCAACGGGAAGCGGGATGCCCTGCGAGCCTACCTACAGGAACGGGGCATAGGGACGGAGATCTATTATCCCATTCCCGTTCATCGTCAGCGATTGTACGTGGAAGAACTGGGATACACGGTTTCCCTGCCCGAAGCAGAGCGGGCAGCGGAAGAGGTACTTTCCCTCCCCGTCCATCCAGGCCTAACGCTCTCCGACCTGGAGAAAATCGTCGCAGCAGTGAACGAGTTTATGGAGCGCGGAGAGGTCCTGTGATGGACCCAAAGTCCCGCATCAGGAGGCATCCCAGATGAAGGTGGCTGTCATCGGCTTGGGGGCTATGGGGAAGAACCACGTCCGTGTCTACAGTGAACTGCCGGACGTAGAGTTGGTCGCTGTAGTGGATATGGATGAGCAGATCGCCCGGTCCATCGGCGCACGGTATAAGACTCGCTGGTATACCGACGCTCGCGCGATGCTGGAACGGGAATGTTGCGATGCCGTTTCCGTCGCCGTGCCGACGGCTCTGCACGAGCAGGTCGTTACCGCTGCACTGGAGGCCGGGGCTCATGTCCTGGTGGAGAAACCCATTGCTGCCACCATCGCCGAAGCGCAGCGGATGATTGAGCGGGCCCACCACTCAGGACGGCAGTTGATGGTCGGTCACATCGTCCGCTTTAACCCTGCCGTTCAGGCACTGAAACAGAAGTTAGAGGCCGGAGAACTGGGCCGCCTGTTCCAGATTTCGTGCCGACGGGTTGGGCCTTTCCCGGCCCGCATTCGCGACGTGGGGGTGGTGGTGGACCTGGCCTCTCACGACCTGGATATTATGCGTTACCTGGTCGGTTCCAATCCCATCCGGGTATACGCCGAGACCGAACAGCGGGTGCACACTATGCACGAAGATTTGCTGTGGGCCCTATTGCGCTTTCCGGAGGGAGTCGTCGGCGCGCTGGAGGTCAATTGGCTGACCCCAACCAAGGTCCGGGAAACGCTCCTCCTGGGGGAGCGGGGAATGCTCCGGATGGATGACCTCAACCAGGAACTCTACTTCTACGAAAACAGCCTGGCCGGAGAGATCTCCTGGGCAGCCCTCCAGACCCTGAAAGGCGTGAGCGAGGGATATATGATCCGCTACCCCATCCAGCGATACGAACCCCTGAAGGCGGAACTGGAGTCTTTTCTTCAGTCCATTCGCAATGGACATCCCGTCCCCGTTACCGCTGAGGATGGGCTGATGGCCCTGCAATTAGCGCTTTGGCTGGTGGAATCGGGCAGGACCCACCGGGTCATTGAGGTGGCGATATGACCCTTGCCGACCTCAGAGAGCGAATTCGGCGCAGGGAAGCGCTTCTGGGGGTGGTGGGCCTGGGATACGTCGGCCTCCCCGTCGCCGTCGTATTTGCGGAAGCCGGCTTTGATGTCCTGGGGATGGATATTGATGCCGATCGGGTAGCCAAGATTAACGCCGGGGTTTCTCCCATAGAAGGACAGGAACCAGGGCTGGCGGAAATCCTGGCTCAGGTAGTTCGGACAGGTAGATTGCGGGCAACAACCGAGTACGATGCGCTGCGGGATCGGGATGTGGTGATCGTCGCCGTCCATACGCCGGTGGACGAGGAGAAGGTGCCCCGTTACGACGCGCTGAAGACGGCCCTCATCCACCTGGGCCCTGTGCTGAAAAATGGAACACTGGTGATCGTGGAATCCACCATTGCGCCGCGGACAACCGAAGAACTTATCCGGCCTCTGCTGGAGCAAAGCAGCGGAAAGCGGGCAAACGAAGGTTTCCACCTGGGCCACTGCCCGGAGCGGGTAACTCCGGGCCGGTTGCTGCACAACCTGCGCGCAATGAGCCGGGTCGTGGGTGGCCTCACGCCGGAGACGACGGAGACGATGGCGGATTTGTATCGTCACGTCGTCCAGGTCGATCTGGACCTGACCGATTGCCTGACCGCCGAACTGGTCAAAACGGTGGAAAATGCCTACCGGGATGTCCAGATCGCTTTTGCCAACGAAGTATCTCTGATCTGCGAGGCGGTGGGCGGTGACGTGTGGCGGGTGCGGGAACTGGTGAACAAGGTCCCCGCACGGAATATGCACCTGCCCGGAGCGGGGGTGGGAGGGCACTGTATTCCCAAAGACCCGTGGCTGCTGGCATACAGCGTGCGGGATAAGGAAGTGCCCCTGCGCCTGATCCCGGCGGCGCGCGCGGTGAATGACAGTATGCCATTGCACGTAGCCGACATAACGGTGGGAGCATTGCGCGAGGCCGGCGTCGGAATTGCCGGTGCGAACGTGGCCGTGTTGGGTTACGCCTACCTGGAGAACTCGGACGACACGCGCAACAGCCCCAGTGAGGCCCTCGTGGCACGGCTGCAGGAACTGGGAGCCTGTATCAGGGTTCATGATACGTACGTTCCGGAGTACCGGGGCGATCTCTGGCAGATCGTGGAGGGCTGCGACGCGCTCGTCGTGATGGTAGCGCACGACGCCTATCGCACTCTGGACCTGCGGATGTTGCGGGCGCGGGTTGCCCGGCCGATCCTCATTGATGGACGGCACGTGTTCTCTGCGGAGCAGGCACGGGCGGCAGGGTGGATCTATCGGGGTATAGGGCAGGGGTAGAATGAAAGTCGTCTCTATCGTCGGCGCTCGGCCCCAGTTCATCAAACTGGCTCCGGTGCTCAGGGCCATCCAGCGCTACAACCGGGAGAATCCAGGCCAGCCGATCCAGGAGGTGCTGGTTCACACCGGCCAGCATTATGACTACGAGATGTCCCAGGTGTTTTTTGAGGAACTGAGCCTGAAGGCCCCGGATTACCACCTCGGGGTGGGTTCGGGGACCCACGGATACCAGACCGGCGAGATGCTCCGGCGCATTGAGGAAGTGCTCCTGCGGGAAAAGCCCGACTGGGTGATGGTCTACGGAGACACGAACAGCACGCTGGCAGGGGCCCTGGCGGCGGCAAAACTGCACATCCCCGTGGCCCACGTGGAGGCCGGGCTGCGCTCCTTCAATCGCAGGATGCCCGAGGAGATCAATCGGGTACTGACCGACCATATGTCCACTTTGCTCTTTTGCCCGACGGAAAGGGCGGTGGAGAACCTGAGGCGGGAAGGAATTACGGAAGGGGTCCATCTGGTGGGCGACGTGATGTACGATGCGGCCCTGCAGTATACCGAACTGGCAGAGCGAAAATCTTGTGTTCTGGAGACATTGGGGTTGGAGCAAAAAGAGTATGCTCTGGCTACCGTCCACCGGGCGGAGAATACCGATGCCCACGAGCGTTTGAGCGGGATTCTGCGGGGTTTGGAGCGGATCGCGGGGGAGGGGCTGCCCGTTGTATTTCCATTGCATCCCCGTACAGCAAAGAAACTCCGAAGGCTGGGGGTAGCGCTGAACGGGGTTCGGGTGTTGGAACCTGTCTCGTATCTGGATATGCTGGTTCTGGAGAAAAACGCGCGGGTCATTCTGACGGATTCCGGCGGGGTGCAGAAAGAAGCCTTCTTCTTCCGGGTGCCCTGCGTGACCCTGCGGGAGGAGACAGAGTGGGTGGAGACGGTGGAGGCGGGGTGGAACACGCTGGTCGGGTGCGATCCCAAACGGATTGTTCAGGAGGCCCTGGAGGCCCGAGTGGGGGTAGAATCGGTCTGGCCTTATGGGGATGGAAGGGCAGGGGAGCGGATTGTCTGCATTTTGTGTGGGGTTCTCTGCGAGGAGAAAGCCGATGGGGCCGAAGGTGACAGCCTGGGACTGGGTTAAAAAGAGGGCGACCCTGGCCCTTCCCCGCGGCCAACTTTTTCGCTCGGTGATCACCCTTGCGGGAGGAACGGCCCTGGGCCAGGTTGTTACTGTTCTGGCTTCCCCTGTTCTTACCCGATTATATGCCCCTGAGGATTTTGGGGTTCTGGCGGTTTACTCTTCAGTCTTGGGGATTGTTTCGGTGATCGCAAGCCTGCGGTATGAATTGGCTATCCCCCTCCCCGAGGACGATAAAGACGCAGCCGCACTTTTGGTGCTTTCCCTGGGAGTTGTAACAGCCATATCTCTGCTGACAGGAGTGAGTGTCTGGCTCTTGGGTGAGCAGATCACAGTCTGGGCCAATGCCCCGGCGCTTCAGCCCTATCTTTGGCTTTTGCCTCTGGGGGTTGGGATGGTAGGGACCTATCAGGTCTTCAACTATTGGGCGATACGAAAGGGGGCTTTCGGGGCTATCGCGCGAACCAGGCTGTATCAAGGTGTGGGGGCATCTCTTACACAAATAAGCCTGGGCTTTTTGAGAGTTGGACCGCTGGGATTACTAACCGGGCAGGTTGTGGGCCAAGCCGCTGGGATAACTACCCTCGCTGCATTAACACATATGCGCGATAAAATAACATTAGAAGCAATGACTATGGCTAGGGTATCTGATATAGCCCGACGTTACCAGCGATTTCCCAAGCTATCCTGCTTCTCCGGGTTGATAAACAGTGCAGGGCTTCAACTTCCGGCTTTACTTTTAGCCTCATTCTATGGGCCGCAGGTAGCAGGTTGGTTTGCCCTCGGACAGCGAGTGGTTGGAATGCCAATGAGCTTGATGGGGCAGGCCGTGGCTCAAGCATATATGGGAACAGCTTGTCATCTTGTGCGGCAGAACTCACGTGAACTGCGCTTGTTCTTTGTCAAGACCGCAGTTAGGCTTTTCTTTCTAGGTTCTATTCCTGTGACTTTAATCGCAGTAGGTGGGCCATGTCTTTTCACGCGACTGTTCGGTACCGGTTGGGGCGAAGCTGGATTATACATGCAGGTCTTGGCTCTGATGCTTCTTCCCCAATTTGTGACGGTGCCTCTCTCACAAACTCTCAACATCCTCGAACACCAAGACTGGCAGCTTGGATGGGATCTCGGTAGGTTACTACTGGTTATAGGATCTATGTGTTTGGCTTATTGGCTTGGCGGTACGCCTAGGCAAACCATTGTCGCCTACAGCCTAAGTATGTTCATTGCTTATGCCGTTTTATTCAGTCTTAACGTCCACATTCTGAATGTTCGAGTGAATAACCATAGAGAACGGTAGATATAGGTGACAGTTTAGTCCTTTGTTCGACTTAAGGACGGGGCAGACTTTGCGATTGCGGGAGCGCCCTTTGGTCGCAATGGACACGACATTACTGGACCGGCAATATATGGGTTTGCGACCAGAGCAGGCTCTTGAGAGGATTCAGCGCCTTTCTAACACCTGTCGCTGTTACGGTGGCATTTTGAGTTTGCTCTGGCATAATACGAATCTAATAACCTCACAACAAAGATATATCTAAAAGTGCTGGATGCAGTGGTGTGAGCCTTGCGGAAAGGGAGGATGATATATGACTCGGACGCAGAGTCGGTTAGGGAGTAACGGCCTATATCATTGGGGGGAAATTCTCGCTGGTTGTAGAAGATTGGAGAACCGTTTGAGAGACCTCAGATTAGATGAGTTGCCGATATCTGCATACAATAAACGCTACCTGGGTGAAAAAATCAGAAATCTCTCAAGTGTCTTAAACGTATACGGACATTTGCTACAACTCGCGACGAAGGATTGGGACAAGACTCTTCAAGAGTTTACCCTTGTAGATTACGGTGGGGGAAGTGGTGTTTTGTCCTTTCTTGCAAAAGAATCGGGAATTGGAACTGTGATTTACTGCGATATATACGATGTCTCCTGCAAGGATGCGAGGACACTATCCCAGATGTTGGGGATAAATTTAGACCACGTGGTGTGTGGAGACGTGGACGAGCTGGTTTCTTATCTTTTTGGCAACAACATTTGTATCCATGCGGTTGTTTCTTATGATGTTCTTGAGCACATTTATGATCTTAAATATCATTTTCAAAGATTAGCAACGTTGCAAGGAGAATTTTGCGTTGTTTACGGGAGTGGCGCAAACATCCGGAATCCTTATGTTAGACGGCGCTTGCAGCGAATTCACTTTGAGGCTGAATACTGCCAGCGGAAGAGAAAATGGGGGCATAAAGAACGAGATACGTTGCGCCCATACTTAGAAATCAGGCAGGAAATAATCGCTCAATTAGCCCCGGATTTGCCACAGGAGACGATACATTTCTTAGCCCAAGCCACGAGAGGGCTCAGAAAAGACGATATGAAATATACGTGGCTGAGTTCCGAGAAAAGGGTGAGATTTCTTACCAGCCCGATTCCCCAACCAATACCTGTGACCCGTATACAGGCAACTGGGCGGAACGTCTGATAAACCAGGGATGGCTAATACAAACCGTTCAAAGTGTTGGTTTCTCATCGGTGAATCTTATACCCGGCCTCTATACTCCGAGTGGTTCCGTGCTTAAAAAAGGCCTAAAGATGTTACTAAATATGTTTATCAAAGTTGCAGGGAAGCAAGGCATATATGTTGCGCCCTATTTCGTACTATACGCTCGCACCCACTGTGCAGATTCTTGGGGAAATTAATCGGTTTTCTAATACCTATCGCCGCTATGGTGGCATTGGAGTTTGCTCTGGGATAATACAAACCCTAGAC
>CAKZOY010000138.1 GCA_937138275.1 uncultured Chloroflexota bacterium | reverse complement strand
GAGTGACTGCCGGCTCGTGATATCCGGGACGCTATTTTCATACTTTATGGTGCCCTTGGGGGCATGTTAAACTGTGGCGAAATACCGCGCTCCGTGGCATACTACAAACAGCCCCCGGTGTAGGGGTGAGTTTGAAACCCCACCCCTACTCCTTACTCCCTACTTCTTACTCCTCCTTGAAAACCACCCCGCCCGATAAGCGATCGCCGCCCAGAAACCGAGCCAGATAACAGGGAAAACCCACATACTCAGCCAGCGGCCGGCCATATAGAACATTATTTCGCTCATCACCAGGGGCAGTACAATGATCGCCACCCAGAACCACCAGGGACGCTGGGCAGTTTGTGGGGCAGTGCCCGATTTTCGGGAGCCGCTTTTCGCCATCGGCCGCACTTTCCTATGCGGGCGGCAGGGGCTCCAGGTGCGTCCGGCAGGGGACGTCAATCCCCATCTTGGCACACACCAGGTCCACCGTCTTCTCCGCCATCAAACGGCAGGTCGTCACCTTGCCACCGGTGATGGTGATCAGCCCGCCGAGGCCGTCCAGTTCTTCGTGGTCCAGGACGTAGAACGCCCGACTTACCTCCCGGCGCTCTTCCTTCCCCTCCGTCGGGGGCTGATACAGCGGACGGACGGCCGCGTAGTACCGCTGCACTCCCATCTCCTCCACGACCGGCACCATTTTGACGGCCTCTTCCAGCAGCAGGTCAATCTCCCACTCCTGGATACAGAAGTCGTCCGGGTCCTGAATCGGCACAGAGGTCGTGCCCAGGACAATGGCGGTGCCGACCGGCACGATGATGTCGCCATCCGTGGGCGGGCGACAACGGTTAATCGCGCGCCGGACCGGCCGGCCGTTGAGCACGACCATCGTCCCGTAGTCCAGGGCCATCGGGATTTCCAGTCCGGCCAAACGCCCCGTCTTGGTTGTCCACGGACCGGTCGCGTTGATTACATACTCGGCCCGAATCTCGTACTCGTCGCCAGAAGCGCGGTCCACGGCCTGAATCCCCACCACCCGATCGCCTTGACGCAGGATGTTCGTGACCGGCGTGTACAGGAACACCTTCGCCCCGTACTCTTTCGCCGCTTTGACGCTGCCGATGCAGAGGGTCCAGCCGTCTATGCTGCCATCGGGGACGGTCACGGCGTAGCGCACCTGCGGGGAAAGGTTCGGCTCCTCCTGGAGGGCCTGGCTTCCGGAGAGCACCTCCGTCGGGATGCCCACCCGGCTGCACCCTTCCAGGAAACGGGGCAGGAAGGCCTCATCCTCGTCGGTCAACACCACGAAGAACCCGCCCGTATCCTCAATGGCCTGCGGGGCAATGCGGCGAAGGATGACATTTTCATAAATACACTCCTCCGCCGCGGGCGGGTCCTTGACGGCGTACCGGCCGCCGCTATGGAGGAGTCCATGGAAGTTCCCCGATGTCCCTTCTGCCAGGTTGCCTCGCTCCACCAGGACGGCATTGACCCCGCGCATCGCCAGGTCCCGCAGCACGGCGGTGCCCGTTGCCCCACCGCCGATGATCACCACCTGAGTCTCCAGTCGGATCATTCTGTTCCTCCTTATCACTATCCCGGAGATGATGAGCGCAATTCTTTGCAGGCCTCAATCAGAGCAGGGATGACCTTTTCCCATTCCTCCACGACGCCAATATGGGCGAGTTTGAAAATCGGCGCGTCGGGGTCTTTGTTAATGGCGACAATGGTCCGGGAAGAGCCGGCCCCGGTGATGTGCTGCGCCGCTCCGGAAATGCCCACAGCGATATAGAGATTGGGGGCGACGATCTTCCCGGTCTGCCCGACCAGATGGGAATGGGGGACCCATCCCAGGTCTGCGGCGGGACGGGACCCGCCCACGGCGGCCCCCAGCACCTGGGCCAGTTCCCGCAGGACGGCGAACCCTTCGGTGCTCCCCATTCCCCTCCCGCCGCTGACGATAATCTCCGCCCGGTCCAGGGGAAGTTCTTCTTCTCTCTTCTCCTCCAGACGCTCCACTATGCGAATCTGGGGGCGAACGCGTTCCCAATCCATCGGGAACTCCCGAACCTCCCCCCGACGGGTCGGGTCGGCGGGCAGGGGGTCAAAGGCGCGGGAGCGCATCGTCGCCAGTTGCACCGGACCCCGCACGCGCAGGTAGGCCATCGCTTTTCCCCCGTACACGGGGCGCAGCCAGCGAACCTCCTCCCCCCGGACGTCAAACCCCACACAGTCGGTGGCGATGCCCGCTCCCAGGCGGTAGGCCAGAGAGGGCCCCACGTACGCTCCGCCCAGGTCATCGTGGGGGAGAAGCACCACCGGAGGCGACAGGTGCTGCACGGCGGACTCCACTGCCGCCAGAGCGACCTCTCCTTCCACCGACGGGCATTCCACCGTCAGCACCTCATCGGCACCGCGGTGGATCAATTCCTCTCCGTAACTCCCTGCGGATGGCCCGAGGCACAGGGTATGTACCTGACCTCCACCCCATTGCGCACTCAGTGCCCGCGCCGCCGCCAGCAGTTCCAGCGGGTGGCGGGGGATTTCCGCCCCATTTGCCGCGCAAAACGTCAGAATATGTGCCATTTTGTCCCTCCTCACCCGATCAACCCCAGCGCTTTCAGCCGGGCAACCAGATTGCGCGCTTTCTCGGCGCCGGATTCGCCCCCGATGATCTCGCAACGCATCTCCCGTTGAGGGATAAACAGTTCGTCTATCTCAATTCGGACCGGTTCGGCCAGGTCGGAGGGGCTGATGCCCAGATCGGCTGCGGACCAGGTGGGGACGGGTATCCGCATCGCGGCCCGCAGTCCCCTTACCGAAGCATACCGGGGGACGTTGCTTGTATCATTGGTGATCGTCGCCAGAATCGGAAGGGGGGCCTCCAGAATCTCATAGCCGGTCTCCACCGGCCGCCGGATACGAAGGGTGCTGTCCACCGGTTCAAAGTTGGCGGCCAGAGGGACACAGGGGATACCCAGTTCTCCGGCCAGGAAAGGCCCTACCAGTCCAAACTCCACATCCCCTGCCTGACGCCCGCACAGGACCATGTCAAAGGCGCCGATTTTGCGGATGGCGGCGGCCAGGACGCGGGCTTTCCCAAAGGAATCCGTTTCTTCAAAACTCAAATCGGAGAGCAGGACGGCGTCATCGGCGCCCATCGCCAGGGCCTGGTGGAGGGCCTGAATGGCCTCTTTCCGCCCCAGCGTGAGGACGGTCACCCTGCCCCCGACCTTCTCTTTCAACTGGAGAGCGACTTCTACGGCGACTTCGTCGTAGGTGCTGATGACCAGGGGGTGTGTGCCCTGGACCTGTCGTTTCGCCACCGGGTCAATGCGGAAAAGGTGAAAAGGGACTTCCGGGTCTATAATCTGTTTGATACAGACGATGATGTGCATAGTTCCGCCTCATAGAAAAGGGGGAGGAGGCGGGACCTCCCCGCTCCCGCCCCTCCCCCCTGGATTTTGTCCGGGCGCTATTCCACCCAGCCGAAGGTCCGCTCCACCGCCTTCAGCCAGCCCTTGTAGAGCCGCTCGCGGGTCTCGGGGTCCATCTGGGGCTCCCAGACTTTGTCCACGCCCCAGTTCTGGCGCAGGTCGTCCAGGTTCTCCCAGAAGCCGACGGCGAGGCCCGCCGCGTAGGCCGCGCCCAGGGAGGTCGTCTCAGCGACAGTGGGCCGCACGACCCGCACGCCCAGGATGTCGGCCTGGAACTGCATCAGCAGTTCGTTGAAGACCATACCGCCGTCCACCTTGAGCGCCGCCAGTTTCACGCCGGAGTCCTTCTCCATCGCGTCCAGCACTTCGCGGGTCTGGTAGGCGGTGGCCTCCAGCGCGGCGCGGCAGATGTGGGCCTTGGTGATGAAGCGGGTTAGGCCGACGATCACCCCGCGGGCATCCATTCGCCAGTAGGGGGCGAAGAGGCCGGAGAAGGCGGGGACGAAGTAGATACCACCGCTATCCGGCACCGAGCGGGCGTAGTCCTCAATGTGCTTGGAGAAGTCGTAGAACTTGAGGTTATCCCGCAGCCACTGCACCAGCGCGCCGGTGATGGCGATGGAGCCCTCCAGGCAGTAGACCGCCGGTTGATCCCCCATCTTGTACCCCAGCGTGGTCAGGAGGCCGCTTTTGCTGGGTACCGGAGATGTGCCGGTGTTCAGCAGCATGAAGCAGCCGGTGCCGTAGGTGTTCTTCGCCTCGCCGGGGCTGAAGCAGGTCTGGCCTACCAGCGCTGCCTGCTGGTCGCCCAGGTCACCGCAGACCGGGATGGAGGCGCCGAACGGCCCGTCCTTAGGCGTGTAGCCGTAAATCTTCGGGTCGCTGGAGGGGCGGATCTCCGGCAACATCTGGCGGGGGATGCCCAGGATGTCCAGGATTTCCTGGTCCCAGTCCAGGGTCTCCAGATTCATCATCATTGTGCGGCTGGCATTGCTGACGTCGGTCACGTGGGCGCCGCCGTTGGGGCCGCCGGTGAGCCACCAGATTTCCCAGGTGTCAATGTTGCCGAAGAGCGCGTCTCCCTTCTCGGCCGCTTCCCGGACTCCCGGCACATTGTCCAGAATCCACTTGAGTTTCGGGCCGGAGAAGTAGGTCGCCAGCGGGAGTCCGGTCTTGGGGCGGAAGCGGTCCTGACCGCCATCTTTGGCCAGTTCATCGCAGATGTCCTTGGTGCGGGTGCACTGCCAGACAATGGCGTTGTAGTAGGGCTTGCCGGTCTTCTTATCCCAGACGATGGTGGTCTCGCGCTGGTTGGTGACGCCGATCGCGGCGATTTCATTCGGGTCAATGCCGTTCTTCTCCAGCGCGGCCTTGATCACCTGCTGGGTGCGCTCCCAGATCTCCATCGGGTTGTGCTCCACCCAACCGGGCCTGGGATAGATCTGCTCGTGCTCCAGTTGATGGACGCTGACCACCTGACCGGCGTGGTCAAAGACCATAAAGCGGGTACTGGTCGTACCCTGGTCCACAGCAGCAACGTACTTAGCCATTTTAACCCTCCTGACAAATTGATGTTTTTGCTAATTTTTACTTTCCGCTTTCAGTTCCCGCGCCACATCGGCCATCACTTTGATGATCAGGTAGGAAGAGGTCGCGCCGGGGTCCTGATGACCGATGCTGCGCTCTCCCAGGTAACTGGCCCGGCCCTTGCGGGCCAGCATGGGGATGGTATCTTTCATTCCCTGCTCGGCAGCGGCGACGGCATGCTCCAGCGCTTCCGCCAGGTCGGCGCCGTTCTCCAGGGCACTGCGCATCGCGTTGACGGCCGGGGTGATGGCATCCACCATGGTTTTATCCCCCAGGTTTGCCTTCCCCCGCATCACGACACCTTTCAGCGCGGCATCTAAGGCAGCCAGTACGTCCTGGGGTTCCAGTTCATACTTGCCGGCCACCGCCATTCCCGCCTGCATGAACGCCGTACCGTAGAGGGGTCCACCGGCCCCGCCTACGGTGGAGACCAGGGCCACCCCGACCGTTTTCAGAATGGTGCCGGCGTCCTTATCTTCCACCGAGGGGAGTTTCGCCAGGACCGCTTTGAAGCCCCGGTCCATGTTAATCCCATGGTCGGCGTCCCCGATGGCGGCGTCCAGCGACGTGAGGTATTCCCGATTGGCCTCCAGGACTTCGGCCATTCTGTGAAGGCATATCAAGACTTCTTTCGTCGTGATAGCCAATTTCCACTCCTTGCTGTAAGATACCCTGCCCATTCCCGGGCTACCGTCCGGTGTTCTGGCAACCGCGGAAATGGGCAGGGTTCGGCGACCGGTTACATCCCCCACCGCAGGCCCGGCGTCTTGACCGGTGCATCCCACAGGTCAATCAACTCGTCGTCCATGCGCAGGAGGGTGATGGAGACCCCCTGCATTTCCAGCGAGGTGATATAGCGCCCGATGAGGTTGCGCACGATCCTGAGCCCCTTCTTGGTACAGATCTCGTGCAATTTCCGGTAGACGATGGGCAACTCAATATCGGGGGTGCCGCCCATGCTGTTCACAAAGGCCAGCACCGGATCGCCCGGCTGGAACGGCGGGTCTTCCAGTTCAATCTCCACCCAATCCGCCTTCTCTTCGTCCCACTCCCGCACCGTGCGCCGATAGGGCGGGTCCTCAATGATGGCCAGGGCCATCATTTCGGTGATCTCGTCGGCGGTCTTGAGTTTCATCCGCTCCCGGCCGGGCTCCCCGTGGATGCCGATACCGACCTCCATCTCGTCTTCGGCGAGTTCAAAGGTCGGCTTGCCGGCCATGGGGACGGTGCAGGGGGTAAGCGCCATCCCCATAGAGCGGCCATTGATGTTCACCCGTCGGCAGAGATCGGCCACGCGCTTCAGGTCGTACCCGCGTTCGGCCGCAGCGCCGCAGATTTTCTCCGCCAGCACCGTCGTGCCGGTGCCCCGGCGTCCGGCGGTGTAGAGGCTATCCTTCACGGCGACGTCGTCGTCAATCAGGATGTTCAGCACGCGGATGCCCTCGGCGCGGGCCATATCGGCCGCCATCTCAAAGTTCATCACGTCGCCGGTGTAGTTTTTGACGATGTACAGCACACCGGCGCCTCCGTGCACCATCTTGGCCGCTTCTAACATCTGGTCCGGGGTGGGGGAAGTGAAGACCTCGCCCGGGCAGGCCGCATCTAGCATTCCCCCACCGACGAACCCCCCGTGCATCGGCTCGTGGCCGCTTCCGCCGCCGGAGATGACGACCACTTTGCCCGGGATCGGCGCGTCGGCGCGATAGATGAAGTTGGGCTCAAAGTGGACTTTCACCAGGTCGGGATAGGCCAGAGCGATGCCCTCCAGTTCTTCCTTTACCACATTTGCCGGGTGATTGATGAGTTTTTTCATGGCCCCCTCCCCCGTCAGTGTGGATTCCTATCCCTTTGCGGCGAGGGTGCGGCCGATCAGCCAGTCGTAGGTCAGGCCGCCCAGGACCCCGCCGACCAGGGGGCCGATGATCGGGGCGACGATCCAGTACACGCCGGTGAAGAGCCCCTTAGTCCCCACGAGGGTGCCCAGGAGGCGCGGCCCCAGGTCGCGGGCCGGGTTAATGGCGTAGCCGGAGGGCCCACCGAGGCAGAGGCCGACGCCCAGGACGACCAGACCGACCAGGAGAGGCCCGAGGTTGGCCCCGACGCCCAGGTTGCGGGAGTCACCCACCGCCAGCACCCCCCAGAGCAGCACGGCGGTGCCGAAGATTTCGGCGATGACAGCGTTGACCAGGGAGTAATTGGTCAGCGCGCCGGCCCCTGTTCCGCCCCAGAAAGCCTGACCGAAGACCGAACCGGGCCCGGTGCACCAGACGTTGGGCACTCCTGCGGCGACCAGACCCTCCATATAGACGAGGTACACGCCCAGGGCGCCCAGGAACGCGCCCAGAACCTGGGAGATCCAGTAGGGCAGCACTTTCTTCCAGGGGAAGACACCCCGCACAGCCATCGTCAGGGTCACGGCCGGGTTGATATGGGCGCCGGAGACCCCACCGGCGACGTACACGGCCACAACCACCGCCATAGCCCAGCCGAAGGTGATGGTGTTCCAGTTATAGGCGGGGGCGGCGAGGCGCGGGGCCAATCCCACGTTGGCGACAACCCCGTCGCCCAGGAGGATCAGGATGAAGGTCCCGAAGACCTCTGCAATGCACTCGGCCAGCAGACTGTTCTTCTTCATCGCTTGCTCTCCTTAAGGATATGGAATGGGGATTACAATTTCAATTTTTGGGGGGTAAAAATCAATTGGGTGACGCGTACAAATATTCGCCGATTATCACCTCCTTTCGCCGACATGAGGCAAGTAGTGAGGAATTCACGATGCAGGATAACATATGAGGGGAGGAATGTCAATATGCGGGGGTCAAATTGTTTCAAACAGAAACATCTTTGCGGGCTTTGGTGTTTCATTTAGAAACACAGGAATAAAACGGGGTTTGCGAGTGACTTTGCCCCCCGCAAACCCCGTGTGCCCTCCCAAGTAATGCCCCCTCACCCCCCTTGGTTCCCCCTCTCCCCCTGCCCTGCGGGCGGGGGAGCAAGAGGGCAAGTGAGCAAGTGGGCAAGAGGGAAGGGGTTTTTCTCCCCCCTCCCCGTGGGGTTGTA
>CAKZOY010000137.1 GCA_937138275.1 uncultured Chloroflexota bacterium | reverse complement strand
CGCGAGGAGAGAACAATGAGCATCATCCTGGGGATTGTCCTCGCCCTCCTGACCGTCATCCTCGTCACGGGCCTGGTCCTATCGTTCTACATCTGCCGACGCTTCGGGATGCAGGAGATGCACAGCCCGGCCGAGTTTGGTCTGGAATACGAAGAAGTTTCTTTTCCCGCCCAGGACGGGCTGGAACTGCGCGGGTACTGGATTCCGGCCCAGGGGTCAGATCGGGCGGTCGTCATTCTGCACGGTCACGGCGGGAGCATGGACGACCATATCCAGCGGGCGCCGTACTTCCACGCTGCGGGGTTCCCCGTTCTCCTGTTTGACTTCCGCGCCCATGGGCGCAGTCCGGGCCGCCTGGCGACCTTCGGGTATCTGGAGCGGTACGACGTCCTCGGCGCGGTGGAGTTCCTCAAACGTCGCGGGGTCAAGCGCATCGGACTGCTGGGGTTCTCCTACGGCGGGATCGCTTCCATGCTGGCGACGCCCCTTTCCCCCGACATTCATGCCGTCGTCTCCGACGGGGGCCCGGCCCGGCTGCGGTCGGCCCTTACCGGGGCGGCGGTGGAGCGGGGCCTGCCCCGCTGGTTGGGCGTCTTCCTCGGCTGGCTGACGGTCGCCGTGACCTCCCTTCGCCTGGGTGCGAACCTCTTTCGCTACGAGCCGATACGCTGGGTCGGCAAAATCGCTCCTCGTCCCATCCTTTTCATCCACGGCGAACGGGACCAGTACGTCCCCGACTTTGATGACCTCTACGCCGCGGCCGGGGAGCCAAAAGAGGTGTGGCGCCTGCCCAACGTGGGGCATACCCAGGCCAGCGAAGTATACCCCGACGAGTTCTACCGCCGGGTGGTGGATTTCTTCCAGCGATACCTGTGAACCTTCCCTTCGTGCTCAAAGGATATAGGGTTTGTGGGGATGGCAAAGATGCCCCCACAAACCCCACACCCCACTCCTTTCCTCTGCAGGGTGAGTTGCTGCGCAAGTCCTTAGCGAGCGAGTCTTGACAAATTGCGCCAGATAGTGTATAATGAAACCGGTTTAATGAAATCGGTTTCATCCACCGCGCGCCAAGATGGGCAAGAAAACTGTCACCATCCGAGATATCGCGCGCGAGGCTGGTGTATCACCAGGAACGGTCTCGCGGGCGATCAATAATAGCCCCCTGGTCAATCCGGAGACGCGCCAGCGAATCATACAGGTCGTCAAAGCGTTTGACTATGTTCCCCACCGCGCGGCGCAACGTCTCTCTACCGGGAAGACCCTAACCATTGCCGTCATTGTCCCCTTCTTCACCACCCCATCTGTCACGGAACGCCTGAACGGCGTCGTGAGCACGCTGGCCAAAACCCAGTATGATTTGCTGATCCACAACATAGAGAAACCGGAACAGCGTGCCAACTGCTTTCGCACCACCCCGCGCCGGGACCGCGTGGATGGCGTCCTGGTGATCTCCATATCCCCTACCGATGAAGAGGTGCCACTGTTGGCAGAAGCGGATGTCCCCATAGTATTGATTGATGCGCAACACCCGGATCTGAAGAGACTGCATCAGATCACCGTAGATGACGTTGCCGGGGGACAGGCTGTGACGGAGTATCTGATTGCACTGGGGCACACCCGAATCGGCTTTATCGGCGATCCGAGCGATAACCCCTTTAACTTTACCTCCAGTCGCGATCGCGCGTCTGGATATCGTCGGGCCCTTACAACCGCGGGGATTCCCTACTGCCCGGAGTATTACGCCGAGAACCCGCATGGCCGCCGAGAAGCGCGGGAATCCGCCAGAAAGATGCTGACTCTCCCCGAGCGTCCGACGGCGATCTTTGCGGCCAGCGATGTACAGGCAGTGGGCGTGTTAGAAGCGGCGCGCGAGTTGGGGTTGCGCGTGCCCCAGGACCTATCCGTGGTTGGGTACGACGATGTGGAGATTGCCGAGATCCTGGGATTGACGACAATGCGCCAGATGCTGTTTGATTCAGGTCAGCGCGGCGCGGAATTGTTGCTGAAAACCCTGGAAAATCCGGAAACTCAACCAGTACACGAAGTACTGCCGACGGAACTGGTGATCCGGGATACAACCGGACCACCACCCCGATAGAGTTCAGATTATCCCCTTATTTAAAACTGCGATTGCAACCGGTTGCAACAAATCTGCTAACGGATTCTTTTAAAACCTCCGATTGCAACCGGTTGCAACAGACCGGTCAGGCAGATACTCTCTGGCGAGGAGGTGATGATTATCGGA
>CAKZOY010000136.1 GCA_937138275.1 uncultured Chloroflexota bacterium | reverse complement strand
CCCCTCTCTGTCCCCCCTCTCCCCCGCCCGTCAGGGCAAGGGGGAGAGGGGGGTAAGGGGGGTGAGGGGGCTGAAACCGCCCATTTTGCGCCGCCAAGGCGATAGTCCGTCTGGCTTTTGCCCTTCCAGCGACCTTTTCCAAGGGCGCAGCCGCTAATTTTTGTTTATAACTTAAAATTTGCCGCTGTCAATATAGTTACCATGAGCCAAGGTTGTTCGCTGGGCAGAAGAGAGGATATCTGGCCTTTTCTGATTGAGGAGTACCGAAATGAGTCTCTTTGACCGTCTCTTCGGAGACCCGAATCAGCGGGAAATTGCCCGCCTGCAGAAATTTGTGGAGCGGATTAACGCCCTGGAGCCAGCCTATGAAGCCCTCTCCGACGAGGCGCTGCGCGCCAAAACGACCGAATTCCGCCGTCGGCTGGCCCGGGGCGAATCCCTGGACGACATCCTGGTGGAGGCCTTCGCCGCCGTCCGCGAGGCCTCCAAACGGACCATCGGCCTGCGCCACTACGACGTCCAACTTATCGGCGGCATCATCCTCCATCAGGGCAAAATCGCCGAGATGAAGACCGGCGAGGGCAAAACCCTCGTCGCCACGCTGCCGCTCTATCTGAACAGCCTCTCCCTGAACCCGGATTGGGTGGAACTGGCCCGCCGTCGCTGGGGAAAGGACCCTGAACGCTGGGAATTTGTCCCCATAGACGACGTCCCCGTCGGCCGGGGCGTCCATCTGGTCACCCCCAACGATTACCTCTCCAAGTTCGGCGTCCAGTGGATGGGCCCCATTTACCACGCGCTGGGCATGTCCGTCGGCGTCATCCAGTCGGCCGCGGCCGATCCCAACCTGGGGTCTTTCCTCTTTGACCCCGACTACCCCTCCGCCGACGACCGCTACCTGAACCTGCGCCCCGTCTCCCGAAGGGACGCCTATAACGCCGACATCACCTACGGCACCAACAACGAGTTCGGCTTTGACTATCTGCGGGACAACCTGGTGCGGGACCTCTCCGAGTGCGTCCAGCGGGAACTCTACTACGCCATCGTGGACGAGGTGGACAACATCCTGATTGACGAGGCCCGCACGCCCCTCATCATCTCCGGCCCCGCCGAGGAGTCCTCCGACCTCTACCGGCGCTTCGCCGAAATCGTCCGTCACCTCCGCCGCGACGTCCACTACGAAGTGGACGAGAAGACCCGCAACGTCATCCTGACCGAAGAAGGCATCCACAAAGTGGAGTCCGTGCTCCCGGAGATCAAGCCGGGGGAGAGTCTCTACGACCCCCAGCATGCCCACATGCTCCCGTACCTGGATAACGCCCTGCGCGCCTGGGCCGTCTATCAGCGGGATAAGGACTACATCGTCAAGGACGGGCAGGTCATCATCGTGGACGAGTTCACCGGGCGGCTGATGTACGGTCGGCGGTACGCCGAGGGGCTCCACCAGGCGATTGAAGCCAAAGAGGGCGTCACCGTCCGGGAGGAGATGCTCACCTACGCCACCATCACCTTCCAGAACTACTTCCGGATGTACAAGAAACTGGCCGGGATGACCGGGACGGCAGCCACCGAGAAGGAAGAGTTCCAGAAAATCTACAATATGGACGTGGTCGTCCTCCCCACCAACGTGGAATATCGGGCAATTTTCGGCGACCTGGTGACCCGTCCTGTGCCGGTGGGAGAACTGCAGGACGTGACCTTCGCCGGGGTGCTGAACGGGCGGGACGACATCCGGGTCACCGTCTACGAGAGCAAGACCCGCAGCGGGGAGCGGTACTACCAGCGGCTGGACTTGGACGACGTCATCTACCAGACCGAGGACGCCAAATTCCGCGCCGTCATTGACGAAATTGAGGCACTGCACCAGGCCGGGCGGCCCGTCCTGGTGGGCACCACGGCCATTGAGACCTCGGAGCGGCTCTCCCGATTGCTGCAAAAGCGCGGCATCCCGCACAACGTCCTCAACGCCAAGTACCACGAGCAGGAAGCGGTCATCATCGCCCAGGCCGGGCGCTCCGGCGCGGTGACCATCGCCACGAACATGGCGGGCCGGGGCGTGGACATCCTGCTGGGCGGCAACCCCGAAGGACTGGCCCGCGAGTGGCTGCGCCAGGAAGGGTACGACCTCTCTCAGATTCGTCAGGCTCACTGGAACGAGGCGGTGGAGATGTTGCGGCGGGGGCAGAACCCCACCGAACGATTCCCGGAGCGGTGGGCGGAGGTGCTGGCGAAGGCCTGGGCCGACTGCGCCGCCGACCGGCAGAAAGTCGTCGCCCTGGGCGGCCTCCACGTTCTGGGGACGGAGCGGCATGAGGCCCGGCGGATAGACAACCAGTTGCGCGGCCGGGCAGGCCGTCAGGGCGACCCCGGCTCTTCCCGCTTCTACCTCTCCCTGGAAGACGAACTAATGCGCCGCTTCGGCGCCGACCGGGTCCAGGGCCTGATGTCCCGCGCCGGGATGGACGACACCCCGCTGGAGTTCGGTATCCTCAGCAAGACCATTGAGTCCGTCCAGAAGCGGGTGGAGGGCTACAACTTTGACCTCCGCAAGCACGTCCTGGAGTACGACGACGTGGTCAACAAACAGCGGGAGGTCATCTACGCCCAGCGGCGGGAGGTGCTGCGCAAGCCCGACCTGCGCGACCAGGTTCTGCGCATGGTCCAGGAGGAAGTAGAGGGACTCCTGCTCCTTCATTGCCCGGGCCAGGACCCGGAGGAGTGGGACCTGAAGGGACTGTACAGCGAACTGCGCAACTTCCTTCCCGTTCCTGCCGAGGCGGACCGTCGGTGGTCGCGGCTCTCCCGGGATGAGATTCTGGAGGAACTGACCGCGCTGGCGGAGCGGACCTACGACGACCTGAACCGCTCTCTGGGCTACCAGGTCTATCGGGATATGGTGCAGCAGGATGTGACGCTGGCCTCTCTGCGCGCGTCCGGCAACCCCCTGCCGCGGCTGATCTACCAGCGGGTGGTGGAGCACTTAGGCGGCGATCCCGATCCAGAGATGGCGGAGCGTCCTCTTCGCACCCTGCCGGACGACGTGAAGGCGAAGGTGGAGGCCGGATTCCTGGATGCGGTACGGGTCTTTCGGGACCGGCAGGTCATCCTGGGCGCGGTGGACGGCCTCTGGATCCGCCACCTGACCGACCTCTCAGTCCTTCAGGAAGGGATCGGTCTGCGGGCCTACGGGCAGCAGAACCCGCTGGTGGCGTACAAAAAAGAGGCCCATGAAATGTACCAGGAACTTCTGGGACGGATTCAGTCCCAGGTGGCCCGGACAATTTTGCTGCCGCCGCGGGTAGTCCAGCAGCCTGTGCGCCCGCGTACCCTGCGGGAATTCCGGCCGGGGGTACCCATGCCGGGGGCGTCTGCGCCTCAGCCGACGTCCCGGCCCGCCCCCGCCCCTCGGCCTGTCGCACCGGGCCGTCCGGCGACGATGCCCGCGTCGGCCGGAGGCCGCCCGCGGCCCGCATCTCCTGCCGCTCCCGCAACTCCGGCGGCCCCAACCCCCGCCCGCAAACTGGGCCGGAACGACCCGTGCTGGTGCGGGAGTGGGAAGAAATACAAGAACTGCCACTGGCGGCAGGACCAGGAGGCCCAACAGGTAACCACGGTATCCACCCGCCCACCCCAGGCGCCGGGCCCGCGGCGCCGCCGGTGAGAGGGGGAAGCAGACCGATTAGGGGCTTTTGATCAGGAGGAGAGGGAATGGAGCGAGAGGACCTGGTTGGACGCGTGATGGCGGATATGGACCCGGAACTGCTGGCATTCCTGCGCACGCGGGTGAATTCCTTCGTGAAATGGGACCTGATCCGGTTTTTCGGCGAGAACCCGCACACCACCGACACAGCGGAGAACATCGCCCGCTACGCGGGTCGGAACGTGGAAGCCACGCGGGCCGAACTGGCGGAACTAGCTGCCCAGGGGGTGCTGGTGGAAAGCCACCTGGGAGAGATGACCGTCTATTCGTTAACCAGCAATCCGGAAATCCGCCGCTTGATCCAGCGTTTCCTGGAGGCTTCCAACGATCGCCAATTTCGCGTGAAGGCGATTTACCACATCATCCGGGGTATGCGTTAAACCCCAGGCGAAAGGAGGAAAGGTGGAACGTGTAAAGACAGGAATCCCGGGACTGGATGAGATGCTGCGCGGGGGGCTTTTGCCCCAGACCGCCACTCTGGTAGAGGGAGCCCCGGGAACCGGCAAAACCACTCTCGGTATGCAATTCATCTACCACGGCATTGTAGACTACGATGAGCCGGGGATCATCCTGACGTTTGAGCAGTTCCCCAGCCAGTTCTACCGGGACGCTGCAAATTTCGGGTGGGATTTCCGGAAACTGGAGGATGAGGGAAAACTGCGGATCATTATGAGCAGCCCAGAGGTCTCTCTCGTGGACCTGCAGGCGGTGGGAGGTCAGATTGAGGCTCTGGCCCGCGAGATGGGAGCCCGCCGCATCCTGGTGGATAGCCTCTCCCATTTCCAGCGGTTAACCAGCGACCCGCTCCAGTTGCGACACCTGACCTACAGTTTTGTGAACGGCCTGAAGCGGGAAGGATTAACCGCTGTTCTCACATGGGAAAGCCCGGTCCTGTTGGGCGAACCCGCGGAGTACGATGTAGGTATCCCGTTCATCATTGATACCTACATCCTCCTTCGCTACGTGGAGATAGAGAGCGCCGTCCACAAGGCCTTGCTGGTGCTCAAGATGCGGGGGAGCGATCACGACAAGGACATCCGCCAGTTTGACATCAGCGGGCGCGGGATTGAAGTGCGCTCCAAATTTGAGGGGCACGAAGGGATTATGAGCGGCAGCCCTCGCCGCATGGCGGATTCCTTCGTCCAGGCCTTCATCCGCCGGTAGGGAGTCCGATGCCCATCCTGCTGCGCGCCGTCGCTACCCTCACCTGGGCCGGAATTGCCTTTCTGGTGTTTCTCCTCTGGCGGATCGCTCGTTTCTACGAGCGTTCCTCCAACCAGCGCGCCTATTCTCACCTGTTTCTGCTCTCGCTCCTGCTGCTGACTGTCGGAGCGGCCTGGTACATTGCCGTGGCCCCGACCTTTATTGGCACTCCCCTGGCGGACCTGTTGCTCTCCCTGGGAGGCGGGGTGCTGGTCGTGGCAACTTTTCTCCTGAACAGCATTATGATGGGGAAATAATGAACCAGTGGGATATTTTGCTTGAAGTGTTGATCTCACCCTTTGGCCCGGTAGCCCTGATCGCCATCATTTTCCTGCTGAACCTGTATCTTGCGCTCAGCCGGAGATTGGGCGAAGTGACCCGGATGCCACCCTACTATCGCCGCTTCCGAATCGCAGCATACTTCGTCGGGCTGGCTACGGTCACCCAGGTGATGCGTATCACCGCTCACGTATCCCACAGGCCGGAGAGCGCTTTCTTGCTTTCTCCGACTTTCAGCCTGTTCGCCTTTCATCTCCCCCTTTTGATCGGAGTAATTGTGGGTATCCATACCGCCTGGCGCTACTGGTCGTGGTTGCTGACGGAAGAGCAATGATTGAAATGATGGTGAAAGCGTCCACGGACATACCAACGAAGCACCGGACTCTCCCGGGCGAAGGGACTTTTTACGAACTGCGTTCGCTCCTGCACCTGTTGCCGAAAATAGACCTGCACCGTCACCTGGAAGGGTCCTTGCGGCTACAGACACTGGCGGAAATCGCCGCGGCCCACGGGATCAACCTCCCTACTTACAGCACGGAAGCCCTCCGACGGTATGTCCAGGCTCGGGAAGATGAACCGGATTACCATCGGTTTTTAGCCAAATTTCGCTTTCTCCGTCATTTCTACCGTAGCCAAGAAGCGGTGGAGCGAATCGCCCACGAAGCGGTGGCGGATGCCGCCGCAGATAATGTGCAGTATCTGGAACTGCGCTTTAATCCCATTGCGCTCTCCCGGGCCCAGGGCTTTGCCCTGCAGGACGTGGTGGAATGGGTTACCGGCGCGATCGCCTCTGCCCAGCGGGCTTACCCCATCACCGTGCGACTGATCTTCCAGATCGGCCGGGACGAGATGCCTCGCACCGCCGAGGAGATTCTGGAACTTGCCCTGGCCTACCGCTCGCAGGGAGTGGTGGGGGTGGACCTGGCGGGAGACGAAATCAACTATCCGGCCTACCGGCTGGCTCACCTCTTCCGACGGGCCCGCCAGGAAGGGCTGGGAGTCACCATCCACGCTGGAGAGGTGGGCGGGGCTTCCAACGTACGGGACGCTATCCTCGTCTTCCACGCTCAACGCATCGGTCACGGCATCCACACGCTGGAAAATTCCGAAGTGTTGCGATTGGTACGGGATCGGGGGATCGCTCTGGAAGTCTGCCCGACCAGCAATCTGCAGACGGGCGCGGTCCGCTCCCTCACGCACCACCCATTGCCCGATATGCTGGTCCTGGGATTGCGCGCCACGTTGAACACCGACGACCCCAGCATCTCCGACACCACCCTCACTGACGAATATCTCATCGCAATGACCACAATGGGACTGGGACTGGACGCTATCCGCACGACAATCTTCAACGCCGTAGATGTCGCATTCCTTCCGGAGGAGGAAAAACGCCGCCTTCGGGAAGAGTTCGCCGTATGGGAAACCCTCTGAACAGGTATACTTATGACCGCGACAATCCGTGAGCAGATCGTCAACCTTCTGATCCAGTCCATACAGGCGGCACAGGAAGCGGGAAATCTGCCCCCGATGAGTTTGCCACCCGTCATCGTGGAGCGCAGCCGCCGCCCGGAGCACGGGGACTACTCCACCTCCCTGTGCCTGCGCCTGGCGCACCAGGCCGGGATGTCCCCGATGGACCTGGCCCGAACGCTGATCGCCCATCTTCCCCCGGCACCCTTCATCGGTCGGGCCGAAGCGGTCCATCCGGGCTACATCAATTTCTGGCTGGATGAAGGATGGCTGGCCCGGCAGGTGGACGTCATCCTGGAGGCCGGGGAGTCCTTCGGTAACATTTCCGTTGGACAGGGGCAGCGAGTACAGGTGGAGTTCGTCAGCGCCAACCCCACTGGTCCTATCACCATCGGCTCCGCCCGCAACGCCGTCCTGGGCGACGGACTGGCCTCCGTCCTCCAGGCCGCGGGCTACCAGGTGGAGCGGGAGTATTATGTGAACGACGCCGGCTCCCAGGTGCGCAAATTCGGCGAGAGCGTCTTCGCCCGCTACGCCCAGGCCCTGGGAGAGAACGCCCCCTTCCCGGAGGACGGGTATCACGGACATTATGTCGTGGAACTGGGAGAACAACTGGCTACTGAGGCCGGGCGGCGGTATCTGGAGATGGACCGCCGTGAGGCGGTGCGCGCGATCGCCCCATGGGCCGTTGACCGGATGGTGAAGCGCATCCGCCAGGACCTGGCCGATCTGGGGGTGCATTTTGACGTCTGGCGGCACGAGCGCCATTTCTACGAGGAGGGCCTCTTTGACCTCGCCCTGAACGTCCTGCGGGAGCGCGGCTACGTGGTGGAGTACGACGACGCCATCTGGTTCCGCCACCCCGACCTGGAGAAGGACGCGGTGCTCATCCGTTCCCCCAAAGTGGTGCCCGAACCCTCGGAGCGTCCCACCTACCTGGCCTCCGATGTGGCCTATCTGTGGGACAAACTGGTGCGCCGGGGCTTTGACCGGGCCATCTACATCTGGGGCGCCGATCACCACGGGGACGTGCCGCGGGTGCGCGCCGCCGCCAAAGCCCTGGGGTTGGACCCCGATCGCGCCGTCTTCATCCTCTACCAGTTAGTCACCCTCTGGCGAGGAGGGGAAGAGGTGCGTATGTCCAAGCGCAGTGGGGAATTCATCACCCTGCGCGACCTGCTGGATGAGGTCGGCCCGGACCCGATTCGGTTCATGCTCATCTCCCGTACGGCGGATGCCCCCATTGACTTTGACCTGGACCTGGCGGTGGAGCAATCGGAGCGCAACCCGGTCTACTACGTCCAGTACGCCCACGCCCGCATCGCCAGCATCCTCCGGTACGCCCAGGAGCAGGGCCGCCGGATAGACGAACCCGCCGACCTCTCCCTCCTGCGCCATCTCAGCGAACTGGCGCTGATCCGCAAGATGCTGGAACTGCCGGAGGTCATAGAGCAGGCGGCGGCGAAACTCAGTCCCCACTTCCTGCCCTACTACGCCCAGGAACTGGCGACGGCCTTCCATGCCTTCTACCGGGATTGCCGGGTGGTCTCCTCCGACCCGGCGGAAGAGGAACTGACGCGCGCCCGTCTGCGACTGGTGCGGGCGGCGAAGACCGTCCTGGCCCGGGTGCTCCACCTGATGGGGATGAGCGCCCCGGAGCGAATGTAGCGAGAGACGCGGGATTTGCGGCGACGACGACCGTCGCCGCAAATCCCGCTATTTTTGGAGATAAGGAGCGAAGGATGGGACTCAAGCCCGACCACTGGATTCGGAAAATGGCCCTGGAGCACGGAATGATAGAGCCGTTCGTGGACCATTCGGTGCGGGACGGCTGCATCTCCTACGGCCTCTCTTCGTATGGCTACGACATCCGGGTGGCCGATGAGTTCAAAATTTTCACCCCCGGCCTGGGAGACCTGACCGTCGTGGACCCGAAACAGTTTGACACCCGCGCGATGGTGGACTTCAAAGGGGATGTGTGCGTTATCCCCCCCAATTCCTTCGCGCTGGGGCGGTCGGTGGAGTATTTCCGTATCCCGCGCGGGGTGCTGTGCGTCTGTCTGGGCAAATCCACCTACGCCCGGTGCGGGATCATCGTCAACATTACTCCCTTTGAGCCGGAATGGGAGGGCTACGTCACGCTGGAAATCTCCAACACGACGCCGCTTCCGGCCAAAATCTACGCCAACGAGGGAATCGCCCAGGTGCTCTTCTTTGAGGCGGACGAGGAATGCGAAGTCTCCTACGCGGATAAGAAGGGGAAGTACCAGGCTCAGAAGGGGATTGTACTGCCCCGGCTGTGAGAAGAAGGGGTTTTGCGATGGCTTCGCCATCGCAAAACCCCTTACGGATTCAACCGCTCTACCGTGGGCCGGAGATTCAACTCGTCAATCAGATTGTTGATTTCCTCCTCGGTGAGCGGGCGCCCCTTACCGGCATACGCGGTGAGTGCCGCTTCCATCGCGTTGGTGCCGAAAGACCGCCCTTCATACCGGGGGGTCGTCGTAATCACCACCCGCACGCCCCGCGCCCGCAGCATCTCCACGTTATCGGCAGTGGTCGTATTGGTCACCACCCACTTCCCCGCCAGGTCCTGCGGCAAATATTTCTTCATAAACATAAAATCCCCGGCCAGCAGGTCGGCCTGTTCCCAGAAGCGCTGGTATTTGGGCTGGTGCTCTTTCTCCGTCCCCTCGCTGCCGTAGAAGAGCATACTCATCGGGAATCGGCTGACGAAGGGCATCAGCGCGCGCGCCACGCGCCGGTACTGCCGCAGGCCGTAGATGGGGATGGGGATACCCAAGGCGATCATCAGGTCGCCGAAGATGACCTCATCGGCGATCTCGCTCACGGCCTTCGCCAGCCCGATCCGGTCCACCGCGACGGGGATAAAGGCACGCCGGAGGCGGGGGACTTCCCCCAGGGACGGCCGGGCCAGTTCAAACACGCGCCGCTCCAGCGTGTGCTTCAGCCCCCGACCATCCACCACCGGCGTCTGGCGCACATCCTGCACGAGGTAAAAGGCCGACCGCAGCGGGTATTCCCGATCATCTATGCGGATATACAGGTCCACCCCGCCGATCCCGAAGGCGTCCACTTTGCCGTCCAGTTCGGCGAAGAGGCGGCGGGCCTTCTCCACATCGCCGTCGGTGCCGATGCGCTCTATGGAGACCGGTTCGCCCTGAAACGTGGCGACGACTTGCTTGTTGCGGGACGAACTTCCCAGACTGATGCTGACGGCTCGCTTCATTGGCTTTCTCCTTCAGACAGGGGGCAGGGGTTGTGGAGGCGAACCCGTACGCAATGAAATGGGGGCGTGTTGACAATAACCGAAAACACGCCCCCATTTCCACGCATCCCATATCTATGCAGTGGGCCCGGCAGGATTCGAACCTGCGACCGACCGGTTATGAGCCGGCTGCTCTGACCGCTGAGCTACGGGCCCCGATAGAAGAGGACCCAGAAACTTCCGCGTTATCCACGTCCCATTCAGAGCGGGCGGCGGGAATCGAACCCGCAACAGCAGCTTGGAAGGCTGCGGCAATACCATTTTGCAACGCCCGCCTGGATTTTCAGTCGGGGCGGCCGGACTTGAACCGGCGACCCCTGCGTCCCAAACGCAGTGCGCTTCCTTCTGCGCCACGCCCCGTCTTGCCGCCCCGTATCAAAGTATACCGCTTTTTCGCCGTTCCGTCAAGGGCGAACTGCCTGGGCTTGCGCAGCAAATCCCTTTCGGGGAGCAGCGTGCCCGCGAAGTCAAGGAGAAAGTGGGGTTGTGGGGGCGGCTTCGCCGCCCCCACAACCCCACACAAGGCGAATTGCTGCGCAAGCCCCTCTGGGGAGTACATTTCAATTGCCAGCACCTTAATCCTGGCTTTCCCCCCGGAAAACGGCCCGCAGTACCGATAGAACCAGCGAGTGCTCCGGACCTTTGACCATAATGACGGTATCCTCGCGCCAGGAGAGGCAACATTCCTCATCCCCCGTCCAGCAGAGTTCCGTTTTCCCGACCTCTATGGCGGGCGAACTATACCGCGCGCTGGCGTAAGACTCCAACGCTTTCCGAAACTCGTCGGCATCTCTGGGGCTATCCCAGACCGTGTGGAGGACCAGAAGGGTCCGGCCCGTCTCCTCGCGTGCATACACCGAAAGCGCATCGCCGCCCCATCCCCTCGTTGCAGAAAGCACGAGGGGTTCCGCCAGCCACTCTCCCAGGAAAAGACGAAGGGTAAACTCCCCCACCGTCCCCTGGAACACCAGTTTCCACGGGCTTTTCAGCAAACGGGAGAGGTCTGCCGCAGAGACGGGATGCGGGGCATCGCCGTTCAGGTAGCGCTCCGGGTTGAGCAACCTGCTCCACGGTGTTCTGAAAAAGCCCCGTCTCCTCACCCATCAGGGAACGGGGGGCAGGTGTGAGAGGCACGTAGGGAGTCGGACTGGGTGTCGGTGTCCAGGTAGGGGGCAGAACCGGCTGGACGGTCGGAGTCGCAGTAGGGGGCTGGGCGGACGCCTGCCGACCCAACCGGGATGTGTAGAAAACGGCGAACCCGAAGACCATAAAGAGCAACAAGTTCGCCGCAGCCAGAACAGGAGGAGCAACCGCTGTTGCCTGGACACCGTGTTCCTCCGGCAAAGGTTCTGCGGCGGGAAGCCTCCGGCTTCCCGCCGCATGGTCCCACTACGGCGCGTAGCGGAAGGGATGGCGCGCCGCAGCCTTCTCCTCAAAGAGTTGCTCCAGCGTGGGCCGCCCCTCTATGGCCTTCCGGAGCGCCTGGACGGTGGCTTTGTAGTTGTTCAGCATCACCCGGCGGCCGATGGACGCAGCCGGATGGACGAAGGCATTGATGATGAGCGCCAGGTCGTCCAGCGCCGCCTCCGGCAGAAAGCCGTTCTCTATGTTCTGGCGGACGGCCATCATAATGCCCTCGGCGGCGAACTGGTAGAAGAGTTCCCGCTGGCGACCTGTACGGATGGTCACCGTGGGCACCAGGAGGATGAGCGGCCGCTCGGAGATGACTTTCAGCCCCCGGGCCTCTCCCCACCCCGCCAGAGAGCGGGCGATCGCCCGTCCGACGGGCCCATCCCGCCGACCGATGAGCAGGTCTATGTGGGCAATCTCGTGGAACGGCGGGCCCGCAAACCCCTCCCCCACCCGCAGGTCCCACCCGGAGACCCGCCGGGGAGTGTGCGGCGTCGCCGCCACACGGGTGGCGACCTCCCGGCCGCCCAGGTCGTACACCACGTCGGCGGGGGGGATTTTGCCCAGAATTTCCAGTTGCATGCGCAGTTCCTCGTAGTCCTCCCGCCGGAAACTGCCGCCCCGCAGGATGGGGTGCCGGGAGACCCCGACGGGAATCCCCATCATCTCCAGCCCCTCCTTGACCGCCTGGGTGGGGCCACAGGTCGCCACAATCCGCACCAGTTTCTGGATTTTCGCCTGCCACTCCTGCGCCGTCGCCAGGTCGCCCTCTAAGGTGGCCCGGTAGATGACCTGCCAGATGTCGGGGATGAGGTTGGCCGAGGCGAGGATCGCCCCGTCGCAGCCCGCCGCCAGCGCCGCCTGCACAATCTCGTCGTGGCCGACGAAGATGCCCACCTGCCCCTTCACCTTCTCAAACAGCGCTTCCAG
>CAKZOY010000135.1 GCA_937138275.1 uncultured Chloroflexota bacterium | reverse complement strand
TGTTGAATCTCGTAAAGTCGTATCACGGACTGCTGGCAAAGTCGATATCCCCAAGGGGTATCCCTGCGGGGGATGCAGGAAAACGGTCGGCGAAGGCCGACCGTCGGCCGAAGGCCCTCCAGGGGCGACTTTCAGTCGCCGGAATCTTAAGCGGTTTCAACTGCCAGCCTAAACAACCGCACCGATTGGGTAGGTAGTTACAACAATTACTACAACTCCGCGGCCAACTACGTGAACCAGATTCTGGGCACTCCTCCGCGCAAGACGATGGGGGATGTTTTCAAGAGTGTATACCCGTATAACCAGAACAATTTTCGGGACCTCTCTTACCCCGCTCCGGAATACGACCTCTGGTTGAGCGGGACAACCGGCAACTGGCACGACGCGTTCGTCGGCATTCCCTCGTATATCTTCACGGCCGACCTCTGCGAACTGGCCCCCCTGTCGCCAACCCTTTCGTTCACCTACAACCGGGTGACGGCCCGCATTCAACCGGTCACCCACATCATCACCCCCACTGGTCTCTACTGCCCGTTGACCTGGAGCGCAGTTCGCAGCGGCGATTGGTTCACCATCACTCCCACCAGCGGCCGCGCGCCCACGGATACCATCACTATCCGGCCGATCACGAGCACCCTCGCTACGTACTCCCTGGGGCGCTATACCGGCACGGTTACGGTCACCGTCACCAGCCCGCCGGGGACGACGAACGGTGTGCAGCGCATATCGGTGATCGCCGATGTGGTGGAGCCGCGGCTGGGAGACCTGCCCCCGGCCCTGACGTTCACCTACTTCATCTCCGAGACATACCTGCTGCCCCCGGCGCATTCGGTGGAGGTTCGGAACGTCGGTTCGGATGATTCTCTGACCTGGACGGCGGCGGGGAGCGGCACATGGTTCACCTTCTCCCCGTCATCGGGCACGACCCCGCGGACTCTCTGGATCACACCGACCACTTTCATCACCACCGTGCCGGGCCAGTATACAGGACGCATCACCGTGACGGTCACGTCGCCGTCGGGCACGGTCAACCCGGTGCAGTCGGTGGCGCTGACCCTTCGGGTGGTGTCGGACCGGCCCGGGCGCGTCTATTTGCCCCTCGTGGTGCGGCAAAGGTGAGGGGTCGGGGTCATATAACCGCTTCAGTTTGCACCTATGGGGTTGGGGTTGGCGGGCGGCGGCGAAGCCGCCGCCCGCCAACCCCTCTTTTCTCCGCCCTCATTTCCCCTGAGCGGGCATCTTGTGCTAAAATAGGAGGTGGGCCTGTCCTGCTGCGCATTGTCCCATTTACTTCTCCCTTCCCTTAACTCAACCCGAGGAGGCTCCATGGAACCGGGTCCACTTCCCATTCCCACCCGCACCGCGACGATTCGCGCCTGGAAGGAACGGGGGGGCCGCATTGCCGCCGTCCTCCCCATCCATTATCCCCGCGCACTTCTGCGGGCTTTCGGCCTGCTTCCGGTGGAGGTCTGGGGGCCGCCCCAGGTGAACGCCGCCTACAGCGCCGCCCACCTCCAGCCCTACGTCTGCTCCATCGTGGGCAACGCCCTCTCTTTCCTCCACAGCGGCGGGCTGGACGTCGCCGATGTCATCGTCGTCCCCCACGCCTGCGACTCCCTCCAGGGCCTGGGGAGCATTCTGCTGGACTTCGTCCGCCCCCGCCAGCCCGTCTTCCCCTTCTACATCCCGCGCGGTCGGCGGGAAAGCGACCTGGAGTTCCTGGCCGATGAGTGCCGGGCGCTCTACCGCGGGCTGGCGGAAGTGACCGGCCGTTCCTCATCCGACGACGAACTGATGGAGTGCATCCGTCGGGAGGAGGAGGCCGACGCGCTGCTGGCCGAACTCCACCGGCGCCGGCCCGCCCTTCCGCTTTCCAACCGGGCCTTCTACCACCTGGTGCGGGCGCGGGAGTACCTCCCCGCCGAGACCTTCACCGACCTGGCCCGCGCCGCGCTGGACCTGCCTCCCGCTGACCCCGATGACGGCGTCCCCATCCTCCTCTCTGGCATTGTCCCGGAGCCCATGGCCCTGCTGGACTCCCTCTCCGAGATGGGCGCCACGGTGGTCGCCGACGACCTGGCCTGCTGCGGCCGTCGCCTCTACCCGCCTGGCACCACCGACGACCCCTTCCGCCGGATGGCGGAGCGCATCCTGAACGGCCCCCCGGACTGCACCCGCGGCAACTCCATCGCCGAACGGTTGCAGCATCTGATCGGGATGGCCCGCCGAACCGGCGCCCGCGGCGTCGTCTTCTACGATGTCAAATTCTGCGAACCGGAACTCTTTGACCTGCCCCTTCTGCGTAAGGGGCTGCAGGAGGCAGGCGTTCCGTCGGTGACGATAGAGGTGGACCTGAACGAACCGCTCTCTCACCAGGCCCTCACCCGCATAGAGGCTTTTCTGGAGATGGTGCGATGAACCCGATACCCGCGCTCCGTTATCACTGGAACGTCCACGTCCTGGGGCCGGCCGTTCTGCGCATTCAGCGCTGGCAGGCCCAGCGCCGCCCTCCCCGCTGGGACACCCGCTACCTGGCCCCGCCGCTGCGCATCGCCCCCCGCACCAAAGAACTGGTCGCCCGGCACTGGCTGGCGGGCCGCTATGCGGACGGCTACCGGAAAGTCGCCTGGGTCACTTCCGGCGCGCCGGTGGAACTCCTCAAGGCGCTGGGCTTCTACGTCCTCTACCCGGAAAACCACGGCGCCATCTGCGGGACGGCGCGGGTGGCGGTGGAGATTATGTCCGAGGCCGAGAACGCCGGGTACTCCCGCGACCTCTGCTCCTACGCCCGCACCGACATCGGCGCGGCCCTTTCCGGCAAAACCCCCGTGGGACGTCTCCCCAAACCTGACCTGCTCTTCGCCTGCACCAACATCTGCCAGACCGTCCTCTTCTGGTATCGCGTCCTGGCCGAATACTTCCGGGTTCCGCTCATCGTCATGGATACCCCTTTTGTCTACGGCGAAGAGGCGACCGAGCACGCCGTCCGCTACGTCCGGCGGCAACTGGAGGAGGCGGTGCCCGTCCTGGAGCGGATCGCAGGGAAGCAGTTGGACGAGCGGAAACTGCGGGAGGTGGGCCTGGTGAGCAAGCGCGCGTCTGAACTCTGGCTGGAGATTCTCCAGCGCTGCCGTCACCGCCCGGCGCCCATATCCGTCTTTGACCAGTTCATCCAGATGGCCCCCATCGTGGAGATGCGCGGCGATCCGGAGACGGTGGACTTCTACGCCGCGCTGCTGAAGGAGGTGGACGAGCGCATCGCGAAGGGGATCGGCGCGGTCAAAAACGAAAAGAAACGGCTTCTCTGGGACAACCTGCCTATCTGGTATCGGCTGCGCTACCTTTCCGAATTCCTTGCCCGCCACGGTGTCGCCGTCGTCGTCTCCACCTACACCAACGCCTGGGGGGAACTGGCGCCCCTCATCAATCCGGACGACCTCTGGGACTCCATGGCTCGGACGTACATCTACCCCATTCTCAACCGCGGGACGGGCCACAAACTGGCGACGATGCGGCGGATGGTGGAGGAATACGGCCTGGACGGCGCCATCCTCCACTCCGACCGGTCCTGCAAACCGTATTCCATCGGGCAGATAGACCAGCGGGACCGGCTGATCCGGGAACTGGGGGTCCCGGCGCTCCTGCTGGAGGCCGACCACAACGACGAACGGGTCTTTGCCGAAGAGCAAGTCGCCAACCGCCTGGCGGCTTTTCTGGAAATGCTGGGGGTGTAGGGTTAGACACGGATTACACGGATGACACGGATTTCACGAATTTTTGACGAAATCCGTGACAAAAGAACTCCGCGCCCTCCGCGTTCTCTGGTCTGAAAATAAACCGCGGTTCGGCTCGTGGGTGGTCATTCCGATAGGTAGGGATAAACCTGATCGTCCAGTTCTATGCCGGTTTCATTTGCCCCTCCCTCTTACCCCCTCCCCGT
>CAKZOY010000134.1 GCA_937138275.1 uncultured Chloroflexota bacterium | reverse complement strand
ATCGGCCCGGAATCTCCAGCAGGACCACTCTCCGCCCATCCACCGACAGCATCTGCAGGGCCGTCCCATAGGTCCGGGCCAGGCTCTCGGCCGTCACCTCCGCCGCCGACCCCTGCTGCAGAATACGGCCCCCCCGCAGCAGGATGAACCGGTCGGCGATCGCCAGCGCCGCATCGGGGTCGTGGGTGGTGAACAGTCCGGTGATCCCCTGACCCGCCAGGTCGCGCAGCAGGGTCAGGATGCGCCCCTGGTTGCCCAGGTCCAGGTGGGCCGTCGGCTCGTCCAGCAGCAGGATCGGCGTTTCCTGGGCGATGGCGCGAGCGATGAGAACCAGTTGGTGCTCTCCGCCGCTCAGGTTTGCCACATACCGGTGGGCCAGCGCCGCGATCCCCAGACGCTCCAGCGCAGCCCAGGCGGCGCGAACGTCGTCCGGGCGCGGCATCTGCAGAAACCCCAGGTGCGGTGTCCGCCCCAGCAGGACGTAGTCCAGAACGGTGTAGTTGAAAGGGATGTACTCCCGCTGAGGGACCAGGCCGATCAGACGGCTGAGGCGCTGGCGGGAGTAGTTCCGCAGCGGCCGGCCCGCCAGACGGATTTCCCCCCGTTGAGGAACGTATAGCCCCAGAATCAGGTGGAGAAGCGTGCTCTTCCCGGCCCCGTTCGGCCCCAGAACGGCGTTGACCGTCCCAGGGTATATGTCAAACGAAACGTCCTGCAGGACGCAATCGTGCCCGTTGGGATACGCGAACCAGACGTTTTGCAGAGAGAGCACCGGTTCGGGGGTCATCGTTCCACCTCAATTTTGCGCCGGACCATCAGGAGCAGGAAGCCCGCGGCGCCGAAAAGGGACGTCAGAATGCCCAGGGGGATCTCTCCGCTGCTGAGGGTGCGGGCCAGTGTGTCGCAGATAAGGACGAAGAGGCCGCCCAGGAGCAGGGAGGAGGGAAGCGCGTGGCGGGCGTTGGCGCCGAAGAACTGTCGCGCTATGTGGGGGACCACCAGCCCCACCCAACCCACTGTCCCGGCGAGGGAGACGACGGCAGATGTCGCTCCCACCGACGCCAGAAGGAGGACCAGCCGTTCCCGGCCGGGCGCCGCGCCCAGGGAGAATGCCGTCTCCTCCTCCAGCGCCAGGACGTTCAGGCGCCAGCGGGCCAGGAAGAGCACCGTCAGCGAGACCAGCGTCAGCGGCAGGATGAGCAGGAGGTTCTGCCAGCGGGTGCTCCAGAGTCCCCCCAGCAGCCAGAAGGTGATTTCGGGCAGTTGGGTCAGCGGGTCGGCCAGATACTTGAGCATCCCGATCCCGGCGGAGAAGAGGGCGGATACGGCGATCCCGGCCAGTACCATGCGCAGAATCCAGCCGCTGTAGCGCAACCGTCGGGCCAGGAAGTGGGTGAGGGCCAGCCCTGCCAGCGCGCAGAGCATAGCCGCGGTCTGAATCCCCAGGGCGGAGCGGGAGATGTACAGGATGGAGAGCGCTGCACCGAAGGCCGCCCCCTGGGAGACGCCCAGGAAGCCCGGCTCCACCAGCGGGTTGCGGAAGAGCATCTGCAGGGTGAAGCCGCTGGCGGAGAGGGCCGCTCCCAACAGCAGCGCCGCGATGAGGCGCGGCAGCCGCAGGTTCCAGACCAGTTGCGCCGCCAGCGGGTCCTCGCGCAGGGCCTGGGGTGGAAGCCACACCGGGCGCGGGTAACGGCCCACGAAGAGCGCAGTTCCCGCCACCATCCCCAGGGTCAACAACAGGAGGACGAAGCGACGGGAAGGGGTCATGGAAGCGTGCCCCGCAGAAACGGCTTCAGTTTCCCCGCGATCGTTGCCTCGTCCAGCCGGTACAGCGTCCGATAGAACGCGACAAACTCCTGCTCAATCTCTATCTGGGCGAAGAGGTCGGGATGGATGTGCCGGGCCAGCCAGAGCAGGCCCAGAATCCAACGGGTATCCGGCTGGTCCCAACTGTATGTGTCCTTGGGGAAGGCGAAGACCTGCCCCTCCTGCACCGCTTTCAGGTTTCGGGCGACCGGATCGGCGACGAACTTCTCCACCGCCCGGCCGGGGTCGTCAAAATAATCCACGATGTAAATCTGGTCCGGATTCCAACTGGCGATCTGCTCCAGGTTGACGACGGTCCATCCCTGACCTAAGGGCGCGTCCGTCCAGACCGGGCGTCCGCCCGCCATTTCCACCAGTATTGTCTGTATCCAGGAGGCTGGTGGAACGGCGTAGGCCGTCTCGCCCCCTTTGACGGAGTGCTGGATGAGCAGGACGGTCGGTTTCTGGTCTTCCCGAAGTCCCCGGACGGGTTCTACGACCCGTTCCATGCTCCCCAAATAGAAATCTGTCACCTCCTTCGCGCGGGCGGGATTCCCGAGAAGTTGACCGATGGCCTGGATTTCGGCCAGATACTGCTCTGGAGTCTCCAAGGAGACGTAGAAGACGGGGATGCCCAGAGCCTCTATCGGCGAGCCCAGTTTTTCTGCCAGGTAACTTTTCAGGATGACCAGGTCGGGCTGGGCGGCTGCGATCTGTTCCGGGCCGGCCTCGGAGCCCAGCGTCTGCTTGGCGGCGGCGCCGGGGTCCACGATGGGGAGGAAGTCGCCGCCCTGGGCGGTCGTGCCCACCGCGGCCAGGCGCTGGGGCCCTTCCGGGAAGAGGTAGAGGGCGTCCACAATCATAATCGTTCCCTTCCCTGCCACGGCGATGCGTTGGGGCGGGGTTGGGAACATCAGGGAGCGGCCCAGCGCGTCGGTCACAGTGATCGGAGGTGGGGTGGGGGAGGGCGGAACGGCGGTCGGAGACGGGAGCGGGGCGGGGGTGCCCGTCGGCGTCGGGGAGGGCGCGGCCGGGGCGCATGCGCCCAGGAGGGAGAGGACAAGGATGAGCAGCAGCGGTGGGATGAGCGTTTGTCTCACGGTTGGTCCTCCTTCCGAAGAATTTTCGCGGTGGCCTGAAGCCAGTCCAGCGCTGCCTGGGTCTGGCGGCGGCGCAGGTCCAGGACCAGGCGGTAGAAGTCCGATTCGGCCTGAGCCCAGGCGCGCTCTATCTGGGCCAGCCGTTCCTGCAGGAAAGCGGTCTGGGCGGCGATCAGGGCCTGGGGGTCGGCCATTCCCAGGGTGCAGAAGTAGAGTTTCGCCAGGAACTCCACCCGGATATCGCGGACGGCGGGCACGGGTTGCTCCAGCCAGGCCTGCAGGACCCGCTGCCCGGCGGAGGTGATGGCGTAGATTTTGCGCGGCGGGAGGTTCTCCTGGGGGACGGTGGTGGAGGTTACCAGCCCGTCTTTCTCCAGTTGTTTCAGAGCGTTGTAGAGGTAACTGAGCCCGATCCGCCAGACGGGGCCCAGTTCCTGCTCTATCTGGCGGTGCAGGTCGTAGCCGTGGAACGGGCCGCGCATCAGGAATCCCAGCGCGGCCATCTCTATCGGCAGTCGTCGGCGCAGAGCGGTAGAGGATTCCATTTGTGAGTACTCACAAAGTGAATAGCATTGCCTGTATTATACCCGCGCCGTGGATGGTGTCAAGGTGGGTAGATTGACAATGGCAAATTTTAAGTTATAAAACAAAAATTGGCGGCTGTGCCCTTTGAAAAGGCCGCTGGCAGGGC
>CAKZOY010000133.1 GCA_937138275.1 uncultured Chloroflexota bacterium | reverse complement strand
GGTCGGTGTGGGGGTTACCGAAGGGGTCGGAGAGAACGGGATCCTCTGCCCGGCAGCAGATGGCGAAGTCGCTCCGCCTTCCGACGGCGGTGGGGAAGCGGTCGGAGGGGGCGTGGGCGAGGAGATAGGGGTAGGCGGAATCTGGGCAGTCCGGTACGCCCCCGCCAGTTCGCGGGTCAGGTTCAGGTAGAAATCCCCATACCCCACGCTGGGCTCAATCTGGGTGCCCTCCATCCACTCGTTGAAACTGGTGATGATGACCCAATCCGCCCCGCTGCTCACCGCCCCCTGCCAGCAGCGGCGGTAGTACTCCCCACCGGCGCGGTCGCGGACGAAGGCATCGGCCCGGCCGGTCACCCGGTCGTCGTATCCGGGCATCACCGTCGCCACCCAGTAGGCAAAACGGCCGTTCCGGGCGCTCCAATCCCGCACGCGTCTCCCCCAGCGGGTCAGCACCCCCTCCGGCGCCGGGTCCCAGGCGACGCTGTAGAGATGGTTGCCGTCAAACACTCCCAGGTACGAGAGGTCCGTCCCCTCGGCGATCCAGATGCTCTGGCGGTCGGGGTCCACCTGCTGCCGGATGGCCTGCCAGGTCGCCAGCGGGTAGCGCTGCTGACGCCAGAAGAAGATCACCGGTCGGCCGCCCACGCGCAGGTAGGCCGGATGAGCAGCGTGGACGGTCAGCAGATGGCGCAGCGCGGTGACCACGTCCGCTTCGGAGTGGATGAAAGGACTGGTCAGTTCCAGGTCCACTGCGGCGGAGAACCTATACCGCGCGGCGATATCCAGCAGGGCGGCGAAATTGGTCTCGGTCTGGTTGTTCTGGGTCCAGGGGCCGTACCAGGACTGGACGAATCCGTCTATCCCGGCCCCCTTCGCCCAGGAGACGTGACGTTCTATGGCAGCGGGATCGGCGGAGGCGTACGGTTGGGCGGGCTGGTCGGAGAGGGGTTTCTGCCAGGTGTTCTGGTCGTACCAGGCGTAGTAGAAGGCCAGGACCAGACGCTCGTTCTGGGCACGCGCGGGGGCGGGATACCCCGTCCCCAGAGAAAAAAGGACAAGCAGCAGGCAGAGAATTCCGAATCCCTTACGCATTACGTTTTACGCA
>CAKZOY010000132.1 GCA_937138275.1 uncultured Chloroflexota bacterium | reverse complement strand
ACGGGTGTCCTCTCCGAACTGCCCATTTTCATTGACGATACGCCCGCCATCTCCGCGCTCCAGTTGCGTACCAAGGCGCGGCGGATTCACGCCGAGTACGGCCTGGACCTGATCGTGGTGGACTACCTGCAACTGATGACCAGCGATGTGCGCGCCGAGAACCGGGTGCAGGAGGTCTCCTACATCTCCCGGATGATGAAGAGTCTGGCGCGCGAACTGGATGTGCCGGTGCTGGCGGTCTCTCAACTCTCCCGCGCGGTGGAGCAGCGGACCGATAAGCGCCCCGTTCTGGCGGACCTGCGCGAATCGGGATCGCTCGAACAGGATGCGGACGTCGTCCTGTTCATCTACCGGGAGGAAATCTACAAGCCGGAGACGGAGAAGCAGCACATCGCCGATATCATCGTCGCCAAACACCGCAATGGCCCCACCGGCGTGGTGCAACTCTTCTTCCGCCAGCAACTGGCCCAATTCCTGGACGCCGAAACCCGCATCCGGCCAGTGGAGTTTGCGTAACATAGCCACAGGAGAAGGGATAGGCCGGGGACTCCCCGAGCCCCGTACTCCCTGCTCCGTATTTCCCACTCCAACAGGAGGACCGAATGAGCACAGAATGGACTCCCCCGCCTCCGCTCTCCCCGTCGGACGAGCGGACCTGGGCGATGCTGGCCCATCTGAGCACATTGCTCAATCTGGTCACCGGATTTCTGGGCCCGGTGGCTGCCCTGGTCATCTATCTGGTCTACAAGGACCGCTCCCGCTATGTGGCATATCAGTCGCTCCAATCCCTTGTTTTCCAGTTAGTGGCCTGGGTAGGAGGCGGGGCGCTGGTCGGCATTGCCGCAGTAATTGCGGGGGCCCTTTCCGCCGCACTCATCGGGCTGCTCTGCTGGCCCTGTGTGGCGGTCCTGGCCCTTATCCCGCTGGGCGCGCTGGTCTACGGTGCCATCGGCGCCATCCAGTGCAGCCAGGGCCAGGACTTCCGTTACTGGCTGATCGGCGACTGGGTGCGGGGGACGTTGACCGGCGCCTAGGGGGTTGCGGAGGCGATGACCAGACTGCCCCCAACGGAGAGCGCATCCTCTTCACGTCCCCAGCGCCGCCCGGAGTGGTTGCGGGTTCCCCTGCGGGAGAGTTCGGCCCACCACGAACTCCGGCAACTGATGCGTTCGGCGCGCCTCCATACCGTCTGTGAGGAGGCGCATTGTCCCAACATCGGGGAGTGCTGGGGCCGTCACCGCACCGCGACGTTTCTCATCCTGGGCGACATTTGCACGCGCGCCTGTCGCTTCTGCAACGTCCGCAGCGGTCGCCCCGCCCCGCCAGACCCCGACGAGCCCCGGCGCGTCGCCGAAGCAGTGCAGACGCTGGGGCTGCGCCACGCCGTGGTCACATCCGTCACGCGGGACGACCTCCCCGATGGCGGCGCGGCCCACTTTGCCGAGGTGGTCCGGCAAATCCGCTCCCTTTCCCCCGAATGCACCGTGGAGGTGCTCATCCCCGACTTCCAGGGGGACCTGAGGGCGCTGCGGGTGGTGATGGATGCCCGCCCCGATGTCCTCAACCACAACGTGGAGACGGTTCCCCATCTTTTCCCCCGCGTCCAGCCCCGCAATCGCTACGAGTGGTCGCTGGCGATTCTGGAGCATGCGCGCCGGATGGACCCCTCTGTCCTGACCAAGAGCGGGCTGATGGTGGGCCTGGGGGAGACGGTGGAGGAGGTACTGGCGGTGATGGCCGACCTGCGCCGGGTGGGGGTGGACGTCCTGACCATCGGCCAGTATCTCCAGCCGACCCGTCATCACCTGCCCATCGCCCGCTACTACACCCCCGACGAATTTGAGGAGTTCCGACGGCGGGGGCTGGAGATGGGCTTCCGCTGGGTGGAGAGCGGGCCGCTGGTGCGCAGTTCCTTCCACGCCGGGGAGCAGATGGCGCGGCTTGATTTTCACCGTAGAGACGCGGAGAGCGCAGAGACTGATATACAATCCCACGCATAACTGTTCAGGCTACTGTCCTTCAGCGAGTGAAATCGCCCCTCAAGGGCTTGCCGCCGGGCGTCCACCGGCGTGGACGCCGCCCCGGCGACCGCGCAGGCGGTCGC